>NZ_JBMPPJ010000011.1:0-209443 GCF_049339865.1 Undibacterium sp. TC9W
GACCGATTACATTCAACCTTGAATTACGTCAGTCCAATGCAGTTTGAAAGAAATTGGCTAGCCAGTCAGTCCCGGCAGGCAGCATAATGTGCCCGGCTAAGGGATACGTTAGTTAGGGGCAAGCTCAGAGTCTCCCGGCCGTCGGTTTCACAAACCCTTGTCGCCGCAAGTAATAGGAAGTAATAGGAAATGAAAGAGTTTGTGCAGTAAGTAAAAGTTTAGGCGAATGCTGGTGAAATTACATCACTTTTAATGAGGCTGTCGCGGGTTCGAAGCCCGTCACGAAATCTCGGTTTCGTGTAGCTCAGTTGGTAGAGCACCTGTGGGTGACCACATAAATTTCACCGAATATTGTCGCCACCCCAAAATGGCAGCTTGTAAAGTAAGAGAAGCAAAGCAACGGTTAATTGTCGTTTAGCTGTTGCAGTAAAAAAGTTTAGGCGAATGCTGATGAAACTACATCGCTACGAACGAAGAGGTCGTGGGTTCGATTCCCGCCATGGCGTAATCTGGCGCCGTGTAGCTCAGTGGTAGAGCGCTTGTTTCATCACCCCCTTGTCGCCACCAAAGATTTAATAATAAAGAGAAAAATATGAAGCACGAAGATTATGATGTAATGCAGTACAAAGATGGTCGTCCTATCAAAATGTGGACCAAAGGTGTTCCTGTTGAAGAAGAAGCCAAGCAGCAATTGGCGAATACCTCCCGTTTGCCTTTCATCTACAAACATATTGCCGTGATGCCAGACGTGCATCTGGGTAAAGGTTCCACTATCGGTAGCGTGATACCTACCCTGGGTGCGGTGATCCCGGCGGCTGTAGGTGTGGATATCGGTTGCGGGATGATGGCCGCCAAGACCACCCTGTTCGCCCATGATCTGCCAGATAAACTGGGCCCTTTGCGCACTGCCATAGAAAAAGCCATACCACATGGTATGTCGCCTAAGACCCGTAGCTTCAAAGGCCGTGATAAGGGTTCATGGGAATCGCCACCAAGCGCTGTGGATAATGCCTGGGCAGAATTGAAAGATGGTTTTGATGAAATCTGTTTGAAAACCCCGCGTTTGAGAAACACCAATAACTATCGTCACCTGGGGACTTTGGGTAGCGGTAATCACTTTGTTGAAGTGTGCCTGGATGAAGCCAATGCCGTATGGTTCATGTTGCATTCTGGTTCACGTGGTGTAGGTAATGCGATTGGTAGCCATTTCATTGAACTGGCCAAGCAGGATATGCGTACCCATTTCATTAACTTGCCTGATCAGGATCTGGCTTATTTGCCAGAAGGTAACCAGCATTACAAGGACTACATTGAGGCAGTAGGTTGGGCGCAGAAATTTGCGCGTATGAACCGTGAAGTGATGATGTTGAACTTGATTGCTGCTGTGCGTACCGTGATCAGCAAACCGTTTGAGACGCATGTAGAAGCGGTAAACTGCCACCATAACTATGTGCAGAAAGAGCATCACTTTGGTAAAGATGTATTGGTTACCCGTAAAGGTGCAGTATCTGCACGTGCTGGTGAATTGGGGATTATCCCTGGTTCCATGGGAGCGAAAAGCTTCATCGTGCGTGGTAAAGGAAATGAAGAAAGCTTCAATAGCTGCAGCCACGGCGCAGGCCGTACCATGAGCCGTACCGCAGCCAAGAAACTATATACCGTTGCCGATCAGATCGCCGCAACCGAGGGTGTGGAATGCCGTAAAGATGCCAACGTGATTGATGAAATCCCTATGGCATATAAAGACATCGACGCCGTGATGCTTGCCCAAAGCGCTTTGGTCGATGTGGTGCATGTATTGAAGCAGGTTGTGTGCGTTAAGGGTTGATTTTTAAATTCAAGACCTCTCAACACAGAGGTCTTGAACTTCCCTTTGACTAGAATTGAAAATAAAAATAATGAATAAGAAAATGATAGAGCTGGATGGCTCTCTGGGTGAGGGGGGTGGGCAGATATTGCGTACGTCTTTGAGTCTGTCCATGATTACCGGGCAACCGTTTCGCATCATCAATATCCGCGCCGGTCGTGCCAAGCCGGGTTTGCTGCGCCAGCATCTGGTGGCAGTGCAATCAGCTGCGGCTGTCAGCGGTGCGCAGGTGACCGGCGCAGAACTCGGTTCAACCACGCTGGAATTCATTCCATCGGGTATCTATGGCGGTACTTACCAGTTCGCCATTGGCAGTGCCGGTAGTTGCACCCTGGTGTTGCAGACCTTGATACCCGCTTTGCTGTATGCCGATAAACCATCGACCATCAAAATCACTGGTGGTACACATAATGACATGGCACCACCTGCACAATTCTTGCAAAAGGCTTATGGCCGGGTATTGCAGCAAATGGGTGCAGATGTCAGCTTTGAATTGAAGCGTTATGGTTTTGTGCCTGCAGGTGGTGGCGAAATCATCGCCCAGGTACAGCCATGCAAGCAGTTGAAACAACTGGACTTGCTGGAACGTGGCGAAAGAATCAAAGGCTACGCCGAAAGCTTTGTTGCTGGTGTACCTGTCGATGTCGCCAAACGTGAGCTGGAATGCGTAGGTGCAGGCATGGGCTGGACTGCTGATCAGTTGCTGGTGCGCGGTCTCAGCAATGACCAGGGGCCAGGCAATGTACTGCTGATTACGCTGGAACATGAACAGATCACTGAAGTGTTTTGTGGTTTTGGTGAAAAAGCCGTCAAGGCAGAAAATGTCGCCAAGCGTACCGTGCAGGAATTGCGTGAGTATGTCGCATCGGGCGCTGCCTTGGGTGAGCATCTTGCAGACCAGGTTATGTTGCCCTTTGCACTGGCCGGTGGTGGCAGTTTTACGTGCAGTGTTGTATCGCAACATGCCAAAACCAATGCGGACGTGATTGCCAGGTTTTTGCCTGTCAGCACAGAATTCAAACCACAGGATAAAAGCTTTATCTGCACGATGAAGCACAATTAAAAAAGGAGAGCGAGATGAAACTTGCAGAAGCCTTGTTATTGCGAGGCGATTTACAGAAAAAGCTGGCATCCATGCGTGAACGCATAGTGCGTAATGGCTTGGTACAGGAAGGCAATACGCCGCAGGAAGATCCTGAAGCCTTATTGCTGGAAGCCTATGCCGTGACCACAGAACCGGAAAAACTGGTACTGGCGATTAATGCAGCGAACATGGGCAACAAACTGCCAGATGGCCGTAGCCTGACAGCCGCCATCGCCGAGCGTGATAGCTTGATACAACGCTATGCCTTGTTGCAGGCTGCCATAGGATCGACGCATAAAGAACCTGATCGCTATAGCGCGCGTGAAATTAAATGGGTGTCTGTATTCGATGTGAAGAAATTGCAGAAGCAGTCAGAAGACCTGGCCAAGAAATTGCGCGAATTGAATGCGAAGATTCAGGAAAGTAACTGGCAGGTAGTGTTGTAGCTGAGGTTGTAAAGTTTTCGGAACATAGGGTGAGCTTGGAACCCCGGCCCGATGACAGGGGGTGGAAAATATACTGGGATCGCTAACCGAGCGCGATGGGCAGCGCCAACAAATGACAACTCAGCCCATCATATCGCACTGTTGAAATTGCATACTGCAAACTTAACCACCACACGCTGGCTATGTTCCATTTTATTTTTTATATTTACGATGCCTTGAATCGAGCGTCAAAAATACTTGTACGTATATTTCTCTCAACATGAAAATAACTGTCGAACCAAAATCTGAATCGTATTCAGGAAAAGTGTTCACTGGCGTTAGTGAGTTATCGCTCGGCGCTACTGGTCTTCGTATTGTTGTTGCTGCTACTGATGAGACTAGTAAGAGGCGTACCTTGATAGAAATTCATTTTGAGGAGGCAAGAGGTTTTCGAGTTCTTGACGAAGGCGATCTTATTCCTTATTGGCAAAGTAAAGTATTTGAGCCCGGATACTGCCTGTTTGAAATCAAGTCTGGTGGTTGGCTAGAACAAGAACGGCAATTTCCAGGGATGTTGGCAATTACAGAAGCGGTAGGCGATTTCAGGGAATGGTTTATTTGCACTGAATACAATTGCGTTAATGTTCTAGCTGTGAATCTACCATTGATCAGAGAATTTGCTTGATGCGATGCACGTCTGATACTTATCCCTAATCCCTGATAGCCAAGCTTTTGCTGAACTGAGTGTCAATTTTTTTTGAATTCTATTGACACAGTAATTTAATCTCGTGCAGAATCGAGTCTCTTCGATATGCAGCAATTTAGAAATCCGCCGCAATTCGATTTTTCAGATTTTTTCATTAACACCCAATTCAAGAAAGGAACGGCCATGCCACGGAATACGGCTAACAAGAACAATAAACACTTTTAGCCCCGTGCACGACGCTCGGGGTTAAGGCAAATCGCCAACCCGAGCCGGTCGTTTTTTTGAAAACCCCGGTGAGGAAACTCGTCGGGGTTTTTTACTTTTCAAAACGCTGATTTTTTGTTGGAACGCCAGAACTTGCATTGCCTTGCGCGGTGCGAGCAGTGATGGTGTTCGCTCAAAAAAATACGCAGGCTTATTGACGAAGAAAAGCAGCCAGATATGTCTCATATCAGCAGCAGGATTTGCTGACTCGGTGTGAACAACTGGCTGAGAAAACACCGGCATCACAAGAAGGAAAATTGTATGCCTATAGCTAAGAGTTTGCACAAGGCCAGAGTGCCTGTGCATATATTTACCGACGATGTTGATCACACTGCGATACAGCAGTTGCTCAATATCGCTAATTTAAACATCGTCCATCCTCACGTAGCCGCCATGCCTGATGTGCATGCAGGTGTGGGTGCTACGGTAGGTAGTGTGATACCTACCCGCTCAGCCATCATCCCTGGTGCTGTGGGTGTGGACATAGGTTGTGGCATGAATGCCGTGCGCACGACTTTGACTGCCAGCCAGTTGCCTGACAATCTGGCTAAGCTGCGCAGTGCCCTGGAAGCCGAGATACCTGTCGGTTTTCGCCAGCATGCGTGGAACCGGATGCGCGGGTCTGCCCTGGTCAGGGTCGGCAAGCCTCTGAACGACAGGCTGGACAAGATCGTTGCCAAGCACAAGAGCATCATGCGCATGCTGCCCAAGTTTTATCAGACCTGGATATGCCAGTTGGGTACCCTGGGTGGTGGCAATCACTTCATTGAAGTGTGTATCGATGAGGAACAGCGCGTCTGGATCATGTTGCATTCCGGTTCACGCGGCGTGGGCAGTGTCATAGGCAAGCACTTTATCTGGGCCGCCAGAAAAGAAATGTGGCGGCACCAGATACATTTGCCGGACAAGGACTTGTCTTATTTTACTGAAGGCTCGGAATTGTTTGATGACTATGTCGAAGCGGTGCAGTGGGCGCAGGACTATGCGCTGGCTAATCGTAGCGAAATGATGCGCAGGGCACTGGCTGTACTGGAAAAAGAAGTGACCAGCTTCAGGCTTGATGGTGAAGCAATCAATTGCCATCACAATTATGTGTCGCAAGAAACCCATGGTAATGAAAACCTCTTCATTACCCGCAAGGGAGCAATTTCTGCCCGCATGGGTGAAATGGGGATTATTCCTGGCAGTATGGGGGCACGTAGTTATATCGTCAGGGGCAAGGGTAATCCTGAATCATTCTGCTCCTGCTCGCATGGGGCGGGGCGCAGGATGAGCCGGGGTGAGGCGAGGGAGACGTATGATGCTGATGATCTCGCAGCCCAGACTCAGGGTATAGAATGTCGCAAGGACAAGGGCGTCGTCGATGAAATTCCGGCAGCGTATAAGGACATCGATGCAGTCATGGCGCATCAGCATGATCTGGTTGAAGTTGTGCATACCTTGCGCCAGGTCGTTTGTATAAAAGGATAGAGGCTAAGAGATGAAAATCACGGTCAAATTACCCAAACCGCGTAACCCGTTGGCAGTGCTGGTCAAACAGCGCAATGCCGGTGTCCATGGCGCACTCAATCCCAAGCGCACTGAACGCCGGCAAGAGAAGCAGCGTTTGCAGCAACTCAAGGGCGGGCGATTGAAGGACGAAGAGTAAGCACTTTAGTTGTTTTAACTGGTTTGATTTATTTAAATCAGGGCGCTCATTTGGCAACAAATGGGCGCTTTTTTTATTTCTCTGGCTTGAAATACTTTGCTGCCAGCAGCGAGTGCTGGATAGAATTGCTGCATTAAAATAAAAACTGCGCCTGGTCGCAGACGGGGGATACGTCATGATGCGGCAAAACCGGCTACAAGCCATAGACCTTTTGCGTGGCCTGGTCATCGTGCTGATGGCACTTGATCATACCCGCGACTTTTTTGCGGTTACTCCCTTTGACCCGCTGGATTTGGAAAGAGGTTCTGCGGGCTGGTTCTGGACGCGCTGGATTACGCATTTATGCGCGCCCATCTTTGTGACCTTGGCAGGCATGTCGGCCTTCTTGCGGGCGCAGCAGCGTGATAAAAAAGATATGACGCGCTATCTGCTAAGCCGTGGTGCCTTGCTGGTTTTGCTGGAATGCACCTGGGTCAGCTTCAGTTGGCAATTTGATTTCAATGTGTTCATCTTGCAGGTAATCTGGGCGATAGGCGTGGGGATGATGGCGCTGAGTTTGCTGATCTGGTTGCCACGCTGGGCGATTGCCCTGGTTGCTGCGGTATTGATATTGCCGCATAACCTGCTCGACGGCATGCATGCCAAAGGCAGCCACGTTTTGTTCATGGCCTGGCACCAGGGTGGCTTTTATCCCCTGACTGATAAACTGGGTATCGTCTTTGCCTACCCGCTCATGCCCTGGATAGGTTTAATGGCTGCCGGTTATGCGTTGGGACCGGTGATGTCGTGGGAGGCTGACAAGCGCCAGCGTTTCCTGTTCGCAGCGGCGGCAATGCTGTTAGTGAGTTTCTTGATCTTGCGCAGTGGTAATTATTATGGCGACCCTGACTTCTGGTCTGCACAAGGCAAGGGCTGGTTTTATGACTTCATGTCTTTCATGAAGGTACATAAATATCCACCTTCCCTGCTTTACCTGTGCATCACCCTTAGCATTGGCCTGGGCACCTTGGCCTTGATGGATAAATACGTGCAAAAACCTTTGCCACTGTTGATGTTGTTTGGCAAGACACCCATGTTTTTTTATCTGGTGCACATCGCACTCATCCATGCGCTGGGCTGGATTTATATGCAGCTACGATATGGGCAGATAGTGGATTTTCGCAAGCCTGAGGCGACACCGGAATATGAAGCATCGCTGCTGGTCTGTTATCTGGCGTGGTTGTTTGCCTTGGCCCTTATGTGGGGGCTGACCAAATTATGGTTGGCGCGCAAATCGAGGGTAGAACCTAAGTCGAGCCTTATCTAAGGGGTCACTTTTTGTTCACGAGTCGCTGTATGCAACATGAGTCCAAGTAGGCTGATAAAGGCAAAAATGGCACCGGCATAAAAGGTAAAAGCAGATCCAAATTCCTGCCACAGCAAACCTGCGACAACACTGGCCAGCAGCAGGCTGACACCACTGGCCAGATTGAAAAAACCAAAAGCAGTGCCGCGTAAATCAGCCGGGGCACTGGCGGCCACCATGCTGGACAATAAGCCCTGGGTCATGCCCATGTGTATGCCCCATAAGGCGATACCTGTTGCCAGCCCATACCAGTGCTGGCTATAGCCGAGTACTACATCCGACGCCACCAGCACCAGCAAGCCCCAGGCCAGCAATTGAGGGTGAGACACCCGGTCAGACAGTTTGCCAAAAGGATAGGCTGTTGCCGCATACACCAGGTTCATGGCGACCATGATGAGGGGTACATAAGCCACGGGTATCTGCATTTGCTGGGCGCGCAGTATCAAAAACGCTTCGCTGAAGCGGGCCAGGGTAAATATGCTGCCCAGTGCCACCACCCACCAGTAAGCAGCGCCCATACGTCGCAGATTGTGCATGCTGACGGGGTTGCCTGGTCTCTGTGCAATTTTGTTGTCCGGTTCTTTTACGCCGACGAAAAGCAAGGCCATTGCAGCCAGTCCGGGAATGACGGCCAGCCAGAATATGCGCCGGTAGTCATTCATCCATAGCAGCATCAGTGCAGTCGCCAGCAAGGGGCCGACCACGGCACCTATGGTATCGAGCGATTGTCGCAAACCGAAAGCCGCACCGCGTATTTCTGCCGGGGTGATGTCGGTGATCAGGGCGTCACGCGGTGCGCCGCGTATGCCTTTACCTATCCTGTCCATCATGCGGGCTGTCAGCAGCATGCCCATGCCCTGGGCAATGGCAAACAGGGGTTTTGTAAAGGCACTCATACCATAGCCAAACACGGCCAGGGCCTTGCGCTTACCCAGGCGGTCACTCAGTGCACCTGAAAACACCTTGACGATAAGAGTGGTTGATTCGGCGATGCCATCGATCAGGCCAACGGCAAACACGCTGATGCCCAGCGTGCCGACCATGAACATGGGTAGCAGGCTATGTATCATTTCAGAGGAAATGTCCATGAGCATGCTGACAAAGCCGAGTACCCAGATACTTTTAGGCAGTGAAGGTTTGCTCATGTAGGCAGCTTCCCGTAGAGGTAATAATGGGAGTGTGCCTTAATTTGTGGATAGTGGGAATGCTGTCTTGATTGTTGCAGCGCAAACCGGCTTCGGGAAAGCCGAAGCCGGTTTAATGAAGCTCAAGCCTTATTTACCTGCATCCTGTGCTGCCTTGCGCAGGGTTTCCAGCGTTGCACCTGGCGTGATCAGGTTGCCGTCATAACGCAGTTCTATCAGGGCTGGCAGATTATGCTGGAGGCTGTGTGCCAATGCTCTTTCCAGTGCGGGGGCAAATTCTGCCGTAGTGTTGACAACTTCACCACTGCCACCAAAGGCGCGGGCCAGTGCAGCAAAATCAGGATTGTGTAATTCTGTGCCAGAGACGCGCGCCGGGAATTCTCTTTCCTGATGCATGCGTATCGTGCCATACATGCCATTATTGAAGACGATGATGACCACGCCTGCCTTGTATTGCACCGCAGTTGCCAGTTCCTGGCCATTCATCAGGTATTCACCATCGCCGGCAAAGGTGATGACAGTGCGTTGCGGGTCTATGATCTTGGCAGCAATGCCAGACGGTACGCTATAGCCCATGGCACCAGAGGTCGGCGCCAGTTGCGTGCGCATGCCACCGTAAGGGAAGTAGCGGTGTGCCCAGGTCGCGTAATTGCCTGCGCCATTGGTGATGATAGTGTCTTTGGGAGCCAGGCGTTTGATGTCCTGCACTACTTGCCATAGGTTCAGTGGAGCGTTTTCTTTGGCAAAAATCGCTGGTTCGGTTTGCCAGGCCAGCAAGTCGGCCTTTGCTTCGTTGACTGTTGCCTTCCATTTGGTGGCGGCATCCAGGCCTTCCATCTCGGCCAGTGCTTCGGCAATTTCCTTCATGCCGCTATTGATCATCAGGTCAGCCTGATAGACGCGGCCCAGTTCCAGTGCGTCGCTGTGGATGTGTACCAATTTTTGTTTTGGCACGGGTGCTTCCAGCACGCTATAACTACTGGTGGTCATTTCACCCAGGCGCGGGCCTATCGCGATGATCAGGTCGGCATCTTTGAGTCTTTGCGCCAGCTTGGGGTTGATGCCTATGCCCACATCGCCTATATAGTTCGGATGGGCATTGTCCATCAAGTCCTGGAAGCGGAAGGCGCAAGCCACCGGCAGGTGGTTACTGGTGGCGAATTCGCTGATGTGCTGGCAGGCTGCCTGGTCCCAGCCGCTGCCACCCAGCAACAGCACAGGGCGTTGCGATACAGTTAGCATATTACGTAGTTGCGCCAGTTGCTGTGGTGAGGCGGATGCCTGCACTGGTGTGTAATGGCGGGTATCGGCGACTTCCGCCACCTGGGCCAGCATGTCTTCTGGCAATGCCAGCACGACCGGGCCGGGGCGGCCACTGGTGGCGACCTGGAAGGCGCGGGCGATGTACTCAGGCACACGGTCAGCGCGGTCTATCTGGGCTACCCATTTCGCCATTTGTCCAAACATGCGGCGGTAATCTATCTCCTGGAAAGCTTCACGCTCGACAAAATCATTGCCTACCTGGCCTATGAACAAGATCATCGGTGTTGAATCCTGGTAAGCCGTATGTACACCGATGGAGGCGTTGGTCGCACCCGGCCCGCGGGTGACAAAGCAAATACCGGGTTTGCCGGTCATCTTGCCATAGGCGTCCGCCATGAAGGCCGCGCCGCCTTCCTGGCGGTTGATAATGAAGCGAATGGGGCTGTCATGCAGGGCGTCCAGTACCGGCAAATAACTTTCGCCAGGTACACCAAAGATGGTATCGACACCGTGGACTTGCAGGGCATCCACAATCAACTGGCCGCCAGAACGTGATTTCAGCATGATAGACAATGATAAAAAGTAAAAGCAGTACGCTACCAGAAAGCCTGCTTAATTTGCATCGTATTTGAGCCTTGTGCACGGAATTATCATTGAGCGGGGTGAGATAAGGTAGAATAGCGGCCGAAGCAGGCCAGACAATCGCTGGTTGCCTTGAGCAATCGAGGTGACGGGAGGAAGGTCCGGACTCCATAGAGCAGGGTGACGGCTAACGGCCGTACGTTGAAAGCCAGGGCGCAAGTTTTGGTATAAGACGAGGAATAGGGCCACAGAGACGAGCGTATTAAGTTACGGTGAAACGCGGTAACCTCCACCCGGAGCAATTTCAAATAGGCACGCGTTGATGTGGCTCGCGGAGCGTGCGGGTAGAAAGCTTGAGCGGCGGAGCAATCCGTCGCCTAGAGGAATGATTGTCATAGCAGATGGTAGCAATGCCTATGCCGTAACAAAATCCGGCCTATCGGCCTGCTTCAATTTATTGTTTATCTTGTATTTCCCAGCGGGCAGGTATCTCGCCACCGCACAACACGCCGCAGTCTGTTCAAGATTGTCGCCATCAAGCATCATTCCTTGCAAGCAAGTCCTTGTTCTCAAAATAGCAGTGGTACACTGGTGCAATAAGTTCTACTAGTTCTACTGACGCTGTATCTACAAAATTGCAAAACGCATGGAGACTGGCGGTCTAAAGAAAGAACGCGATGTGCCCATACTGGCATTCGCCATTTGCATCTGCCTGATTGCCGTCGCAATCATGGGGCAGAGCTGGTGGTCTATAGCCCAGGATAAGGCGCTGACCATCAATGCTGCACAGGAACATAATTTCCTTGCAGTGCGCATGCTTGAAGAGCATGTCAGCGAAGTCATGCGGGGTGCTGTTAGAGTGACGACGGTCGCCAGTGAAGAAATCCTCTCAGAAACCAGGGTATCGATAAACGAATCCCGGCAGCTACAGCAGATCCTGGCCATGCAGAGGCAGGAATCTGAATCCATCCATGCACTTTCCGTATTTGATGCACAGGGAATATGGCTGGCGTCCAGCCAGATGGGGGCTGCTGCACCGGAAAAAGTCGAAGAGCAGCGCCATATAAAATTTTTGCTTGAGCATCCCGAAGAGAGCAAGGTAGTACTGGGCGACGCTTATCAGTTGCCGCAGAGCGGTCAGTGGATTCTGCCTCTTATTAAGAACTTCTTTGACAAGAGCGGCAAGCGCGCCGGTTTGATACAGGCTGACATTCAGTTGCGCTATCTCTATGATTTTTATGAACGCATCGCCCTGGGCAGTGGTGCCAGCATTGTTCTCTACGATGAGTCTGGCAGAAAACTGGCCGCCGCCGGACTCAAAGACCGTGATTACTCCAGGCCGGCGCTGAAGAATTTTATCCGCGACAAGTCGTCAGAAGGCGCCTTGCGGGATGTTGATGAAGAAGGCAAGGCCTGGCTCATCAGTTATAGAAAGATCAGCGATCTTCCTTTGATACTGGTGTATGCGCGCGAAAGCAGCGTCATCCTGACTGACTGGAATGCCAGAGTTACACAAAAGATCATGGTAACAGCGGTGACGGCGGGTTTCATTTTTCTGCTGGCATTGCTGCTGCTGTGGCAGATACGCCATTTGCGCGACTCCAGAAACCGTCTGGAGGCTAGTGAGAGCCGTTATCGGTTGATTTATCAGGGCGCACAGGATGCCATCCTGCTCATCAGCCGTGACTATATCTATGTTGATTGCAATCCGGCTGCCGTTGCCTTCTTTGGCGTCAATACCGAGGAAGAGGTCATAGGGCGCAAGGTTGGCAGTTTTTCACCCAGCGTCCAGTCCGTTGCCGGGTATGCGACTCAGGATAAGGATGTGCTGGTCGCCACTCTGATAGACCAGGCTTTTAAAGGCGAGCCGCAGCGCTTTGAGTGGGTGACCGTCAGGAATGATCAGATACAGCACACAGAAATTTCCTTGAGCCGGGTTGAAGTTGATGGCGAAATGCTCTTGTTTTGCGTGGAGCGCGATATCAATGCGCGCAAATACAGCGAGTTATTGATCGCCGGACAAAACCGCCTGCTGAAACTCATTGGCGGCGAAGAAGAGCTGACGTCGATACTCGAAGCAGTCAGCCAGTTTGTTGAAAAACTCTGTCCTCACTGGCGTTGCGGCATACAATTGCTGTCTGACGACAGACGTAGCTTTGCCCATGCGACCGGCAGCCGGTTTCCTGAAGTATTGCTGGCACAGATACCTGGCATGACACTAAGCCATGGCAGCGGTATCTGGTCTGAAAGCGTATTGACCAGCGAAGCTGTCTGGCTGCGTGAGTTTTTGCAGGCACCTGCCATGCAGTTCGTCAATGCTGTGGAAACCCTGGTTGAATTTTCTTCTTGTGCTGCCTGGCCCATCTTTGGCAAGAATGGTCAGCTGCTCGGCAGTTTCAGCCTGTTCTCATATAGCCGTGAACCCCTGAGTGAAAAAGACCTGGGCCTGGTGAGGGTGACAGTGGATATTGCCGGTATTGCCATAGAAGGCCGCCGTTCAGAAAAGAAAATCATGCAGCTCGCCCATTATGATGAGCTGACGGGTTTGCCTAACCGCTTCCTGTACAATCAGCACTTGGCCCGTTCACTGGCGATTGCCGAGCGTAACCGCAGCCAACTGGCAGTCTTATTCCTTGACCTGGACCGTTTTAAAAACATCAATGACACTTTTGGTCATGATGAAGGTGACAATGTATTGCGTACCATCGCGCACAGCTTCCGGCAATGCCTGCGTGAATCCGACATCATTGCCCGCATAGGCGGGGATGAATTCATTCTCCTGATCGATCAGTTCAGCGAGGCGCGTGACCTTGGTGATGTGGCTGACAAGCTCTTGTATGCTGCTGCCCAGCCTTTCGAGATAGATGGGCAGGAATGCCAGCTCAGCGCCAGCATAGGCATAGCGACCTTCCCAACTGACGGCAGGGATGCCCAGACCCTGCTCAAAAATGCCGACATTGCCATGTACAAGGCAAAAAACAAGGGCAAGGACAATTACCAGTTCTATGCCTCAGAAATGAATACCCATACCGTGGAGAGGCTGGCCTTTGAGGCGCGCTTGCGCAAGGCGCTGGAAAGGCGTGAGTTTGTCGTCTATTACCAGCCCAAGCTCGATGTTAAGACCGAGCGCATCGTCGGTGCCGAAGCACTGGTGCGCTGGAACCATCCAGAGCGTGGAGTATTGTCTCCCGTCGAGTTCATCAGCCTGGCGGAAGAGGCTGGCCTGATCTCCCGTCTTGGCATGCTGGTACTGGATATTGCCTGCCGCGATATTTTAAGTTTCCGCAACGTAGATAAGGATTTTGGCCGGGTAGCCATCAACCTGTCTGGCGCACAGTTCAACGATGCCCACATGCTGGAAGAAGTCAAAAGCGTGGTCGATTTCTGGCGCGTGCCTTCCAACTCCATTGAGTTTGAAATTACAGAAAGCATGGTCATGCATAACCGTGAGCAGGCCATCCTGCTCATGGATGGCCTCAAGGACGCCGGTTTTACATTGTCCATAGACGATTTTGGCACGGGTTACTCGTCCCTTGCTTACCTCAAACGCTTCCCGGTTGATAGCGTCAAGGTCGATCGCTCCTTCATCAAGGACATCCCTGATGACCCGAACGACACCGCCATCGTGCTGGCCATCGTCGCCATGGCCCATACCCTGGGCATCAAGGTCATCGCCGAGGGCGTAGATTCAGCCATACAGCTGGAAACCTTGCGTGACTGCAAATGTGATGAATTCCAGGGTTTCTATTTCAGCAAGGCCGTGCCGGACAAGGAATTTTTGCAATTATTGCAGCGTCAAAGAAGGGAAACTTAATAGCTATATATCGTCATGCCACCAACCCCGCATGCAGGGCAGAATTAACTCACTAATTCACCTGCTTTTTGCTTGAAAACCTGCCCATGCAGGGTAGTTTTCAGAGATAATCTGCCCCCTTGTATATCTTCCCCGGTTCATCAACGTTTATAAATTGTCACTTCAGCGGCTAAAAAGCGGCGATCTCCTCTTTCCTGCAGGCATTTTCCTTTAGTCTTCCATCCCAAAACGCAACAGTCAGGGATAAACACATGGTTATATGTAAGGCGCTACTTTCACTATGCAGTGTAAGTACCTAATTTATCAGGATAAATTGTAAAGACTCGTCTGGGCTTCACCTCAACTGTTGACGCTAAGTCATTGACTTCATTAGAAATTTTCCCAATTTACCCCTCAAATCCGCTTGACCACGCTCATGTCATCCTCTAAAGTGGGCAATAGTGTGAAAAAGTGTAATTTTGTGGCATAGAATTCCTAATTTCGCTTACATTCCATGCGTGGCCAGACATACAGATTTTCAGGAAAAAGGTAGATAGCGTGTTTCAGGGGGCGTCCTCACTCAATCTCGATGCAAAAGGCAGGATGTCTATCCCCGCCCGGCACCGTGACGCGCTCAATGTTCAATGCGAAGGCCGGATTACCCTGACCCGTCACCCGGATGGTTGTCTCCTGCTCTTCCCGCGTCCTACCTGGGAATCTCACCGTGAACAAATCGCTGCCTGGCCCATACAAGCACGCGACTGGAAACGTATTTTTCTTGGCAATGCCTTTGATGTCGATATGGATGGTGCTGGCCGCATCCTGGTTGCTCCTGAGCTGCGTAGTGCCGTAGGCATGCAGCGCGATGTCATGCTGCTCGGCATGGGCAGCCATTTTGAGATCTGGGATGCTGCCAAGCTGGCAGAAAACGAAGCGAAAGCCATTGCTGGCGGCGCTCCTGATGTATTAAACAATTTTTCTTTCTGATCGCGGGCAATGAGTATTCAGCAAGCGGCAGATTTTACGCACCAGACAGTGCTGTTGCATGAGGCTGTAGATGCGCTCGGCATCGCAGGCGAACGTACCAGTGGGATTTATGTCGATGGCACCTTTGGCCGAGGCGGGCATAGCCGCCTGCTCTTGTCGCAACTGGGCAGCAATGGCCGCCTGATTGCTTTTGACAAAGATACCCAGGCGATTGCCAGTGCAAAAGAAATTCAGGACCCACGTTTCCATATCGTGCATGACAGTTTTGCAGCCATTGCTGAAGCCTTGCCGGAGCTTGGCGTCAGCAAGGTCGATGGCATTCTGATGGACTTGGGCATCTCATCGCCGCAAGTAGATGATGCCAGCCGGGGTTTCAGCTTCAGGTCAGATGGTCCGCTTGACATGCGTATGGATACCACACGTGGCATTTCCGCAGCCGAATGGCTGGCGACTGCCGAAGAGCAACAAATTACGGAGGTTATAAAAAATTATGGGGAAGAACGGTTTGCTTTTCAGATTGCAAAGGCGATTGTTGCTCGCAGGAAGACAGACGCCATTCGTGGAACACGACAGCTCGCAGAAATCGTCGCACACGCCGTCAAAACTCGCGAGAAGGGTAAAGACCCGGCAACTCGCACCTTTCAGGCTATACGGATTTTCATCAATAAGGAGCTTGAAGATCTCGAAATAGGCCTGGCTGCAGCGTATGAGGCATTGGCGCCGTATGGCCGCATGTCGGTGATCAGTTTTCACTCCCTCGAAGACCGTATCGTGAAGCAGTTTTTTGCTTCCAAGGTCAAGGTAGAGCAGCCTGACCGTCGCCTGCCCATACGCCATATCGATTTGCCAAAACCGCAAATGCGCCTGTTGAACCGTATCAAGCCTTCCGAAGCTGAGGTCAGCGCCAATCCACGTGCGCGTTCGGCAATTTTGCGGGTGGCGGAGCGTTTGCCTGAGGGGGATGCATGAGCACCCGCCTCAATATTGTGCTGGCAGCGGCCTTGATTGCCTGCGCCTTGTCGCTGATTAACTCCCAGTACCAGGCACGCCGGCTGTTTATCGAGCTGGAGCGCGAACAAAGTTTAAGCAAGCAATATGAATTGCAATGGACGCAACTGAAACTTGATCAATCCACTTTTGGCAAACACGCCCGCATAGAAACAACTGCGGTCCGTGAGTTGGATATGGTGGCGGTCACACCTGAACGCACGCAGTACCTTAAAGCAGTGGAGGCAAAATGAGCAGACCAGCAAGTACAGCACGTACCGCCGCTGCACGCGGCGTCGCTTTTTCTTCCAGTCCTGTGCTGGATGTGAAGCTCCCTGCCTGGCGCTCACGTTTTGTGCTATTCCTGTTGTTCGCTGCTTTTATTGCACTGGTGGCCAAAGCCCTGTATCTGCAAGGGTTTACCAATGATTTCCTGAAGCAGCAAGGTGCCAATCGCTACGCCCGCACACTGGAACTACCGGCGACCCGCGGCAAAATCACTGACCGCAACGGGCAAGTACTGGCTTCGTCCGTACCTGTCAAAGCCATCTGGGCTATTCCTGATGATGTGCTGGAAGCTCCTAAAGAAAAAATACAGCAACTGGCCAAATTGCTCGACATGACTGAAGCAGAATTGCGCAAGAAGCTCGATTCTGACCGTCAGTTTGTTTATCTGAAGCGCCAGGTCGAGCCTGCCATCTCAGACAAGATAGTGGCTCTGGCCATACCCGGCATAGAAACCCGCAAAGAATACAAACGCTTTTATCCAGAAGGCGAAGTCATGGCCCATGTGGTTGGCTTCACCAATGTTGAGGATATAGGACAAGAAGGTATAGAGCTGGCATCGGAAAAGAACCTGGCGGGCAAGACCGGGAGTCGCCGTGTCATCAAAGACAGACTGGGCCATATCGTTGAAGACATACAAGCCGTGCGCGAACCGCATGATGGCAAGGATTTGACGCTGTCCATCGACAGCAAGATTCAATACATTGCGTTTACGCATTTGAAAGAAGCACTGGAAAAACACAAGGCCAAGGCCGGCGGTGCGGTAGTGCTTGATGTACAAACCGGCGAAGTGCTGGCACTGGTGAACTTGCCTACTTACAACCCGAATGATCGTTCTGCGCTGACTGGTGCGCAATTACGCAACCGTGTCATGACCGATACTTTTGAGCCAGGTTCGACCATGAAGCCTGTGACCGTCGCCCTGGCGCTGGAAACTGGCCGGGTCACGCCAGATACCGTATTTCAGACGGCACCTGGTGTCATGGCTATCGGCCCTGCACTGATACACGATGCGCATAAACAGGGCTCTCTCACAGTTGCGCAAGTCATACAAAAATCTTCGAATATAGGCACGGCGAAAATGGCCTTGCAAATGCGGCCGCAAGAGATGTGGGAAATGTTCACTACCCTGGGCTTTGGCCAGCAACCCAAATTCGGTTTCCCAGGTGCAGTTGCCGGGCGTTTGCGTAATTACAAAAACTGGCGTCCTATTGAGCAAGCCACCATGAGCTATGGCCATGGTATTTCGGTATCGCTGATACAGATGGCACGTTCCTATATGATTTTTGCCAGGGATGGCGACATGATCCCGCTGACTTTCCAAAAGTCGGATGAAATGCCGCATGGTTCACGCGTGATTTCTGAAAAAACGTCAAAACAAGTACGCCAGATGATGGAAACGGTGACCGAGCCTGGTGGTACTGCTCCACAAGCGCGTATTGCTGGTTACCGTGTCGCAGGCAAAACAGGTACTGCCCACAAGCTTGAGGGTGGCCGTTACGTGAATAAATATCTGCTTGATTTCATTGGTTTTGCGCCCGTTTCAAATCCGCGTGTGATTGTTGCGGTAATGGTAGATGAACCAACTGCTGGCGGGCACTTTGCGGGCCCTGTCGCCGCACCGGTGTTTGCAGCGATTATGTCGAATGTCTTGCGTTCACTGAATGTGCAGCCAGACTCTTCCGTCACCAGCATTATTCCTGAAGAAGGTGTGCAGGAAAGCATGTAATGACACAGAAAAATACAATGATAATAGCAATACTGGACTGGCTGAAGCAGCATGCGCCAAATGCGCAACTGCATTCAGATTCCCGCTCCATACAATCAGGAGATGTCTTCTTCGCCTTGCGCACCCATCTTACTGATGGACGTGCGCATATTGCCCATGCAATTGCCAATGGCGCAGTTGCAGTGGTGTATGAAGCAAATGAATTTAGCTGGGATGATGCTCTCAATGCTTCCAATGCACTCAAAGTCCCGCATCTGTCGGTAGATAACTTGCAGGACGTAGCTGGTCATGTCGCCCATGCCTGGTATGGCCAGCCAGATAATGGCTGGTTCAATGTCGCTGTCACTGGCACCAATGGCAAGACTTCATGTACACAATGGATAGCCAAAGCGCTTTCACTGAGCGGTACACCTGCGGCTGTTATCGGCACCTTGGGTATTGGTCAATACCGCAATGGCATGCTGGGGCCACTGGCAGAAACTGGTTACACCACACCTGACGCCATAAGTTTGCAGCAAAAACTTGCAGACTTGCAGCGCGATGGTGCGCAGGCACTTGCTATAGAAGCTTCTTCCATAGGCCTTGACCAGGGTCGTTTGAACGGCCTGCATTTTGATGTCGCCGTGCTGACCAATCTGACGCGTGATCATCTTGATTATCATGGTGATATGCAAGGCTATGCCGCTGCAAAAACAAAGCTGTTTGACTGGCAAGGCCTGGGTAGCGCTGTCATCAACCTGGATGATGCTTATGGCCTGGAACTGGTCAAGCATCTGCAAGCCAATCAGCCGGGTACCAAACTGCTCGGCTATAGCCTGGAAAAAGAACTCGCGCCAGGCATAGATGCCCTGGTCGCCAGCAATCTGAAAACCAGCCATGCAGGCACGAGCTTCCATCTTGAATCTCCGTTTGGTGCAGCACAGGTCAAGACCCAGCTCATCGGCAAATTCAATGTCAGCAATATCCTGGCGGTACTCGCCGTGTTGCTGAGCAAGGGCATCGCCCTGAACAAGGCCGTGGGCATCATAGAAAAACTGACACCTGTTCCTGGCCGCATGCAATTGCTGGGCACGGCTGGGCATGTCATGGTCGTCATTGATTATGCGCACACGCCGGATGCACTCGAAAAAACCCTGGAAGCCTTGCAGCAGGTTGCGCAAGAAAGAGCCGGGGCTTTGTGGTGTGTGTTTGGTTGCGGCGGTGACCGTGATCCGGGCAAGCGGCCGCAGATGGGCAAGATTGCTGAGCTGGCGCAACATGTTGTCGTCACCAGTGACAATCCGCGCAGTGAAAATCCATCGCAGATCATAGAAGACATCCTCAAAGGCATGACCGGTACGCCGCAAGTCATCGAAGACCGCGCCAATGCGATTCTGTATGCGATCAAGCATGCAGATCATCATGATGTGGTTTTGCTGGCGGGCAAAGGACATGAAACTTATCAGGACATCAATGGCAAGAAATGGCCATTCTCCGATGAAGAGCATGCCGCACTCTCACTTGCTACTGTCGCAACCAGCGGTAATACGAAGAGGGGAAGCTGATGGAATTCACTCTTCAGGAATTACAGGCTGCCATGCCTGCGGCGAAACTGACTGGTGATGCCGGTGTCGTCACCCGCATCACCGGCCTGACTACTGACAGCCGCAAAGTTGGCGCTGGCGATTTGTTCGTCGCCTTGCGTGGTGAAAACTTTGATGCCCATGATTTTTTGCCGCAAGTTGCGGCTGCCGGCGCAGCAGCAGTGATTGCCGAACGTCTGCCAACAGATTTCGGTCTGCCAGCCTTGCAGGTAGCAGACAGCAAACTCGCCCTGGTAAAAGTAGGGCGCTTCTGGCGTCAAAAATTTGAGCTGCCCGTCATTGGCGTGACAGGCAGCAACGGCAAGACTACCGTCAAGGAAATGATTTCTTCTATCCTGGCGGCAGCCTTTGGTGCAGATGGCCGTCTGGCGACTGCAGGTAATTTGAATAATGAAATTGGCGTGCCCCTGACCATCATGCAATTGCATGCGGGGCATAAGGCAGCCGTCATAGAAATGGGCATGAACCATCCTGGTGAAATCGTCTTGCTCGCATCTGCCGCCATGCCCACCGTGGCACTGGTCAACAATGCCCAGCGCGAACACCAGGAATTCATGCAAAACGTAGAAGCAGTAGCGCGGGAAAACGGTGTGGCGATACAGTGCCTGCCAGATGATGGCGTGGCCGTATTTCCTGCCAATGATACTTATACGAGCTTATGGCAATCCTTTGCGTCTGAACGCGGTCAACGTAAAACCCTGACTTTTGGTTTGACAGTAGATGCTGATGTGCACGCCACTTATCTGCCCAGCGTGTTTGGCAGCGACCTGCAAATCAACCTGGCTGACCAGATATTGTCAGTACGCCTGAATGCAGCTGGCCAACACAATGTCTTGAATGCGCTTGCCGCAGCGGCTTGCTGCCATGCGGCTGGCGTCAGCAAAGAAGCCATCGTTGCTGGTCTCGAAAATTTCTCACCAGTCAATGGCCGCCTGCAACGCAAGCAAGCACATTGCGGTGCAACCGTGATTGATGACAGCTATAACGCCAACCCTGATTCTGTACGTGCTGCGATCGATGTGCTGGCACAAATCGGTGGTGACACTGCGCTGGTACTCGGTGATATGGGCGAGGTTGGTGAAAACGGCGCGCAATTCCATCATGAAATTGGTGAGTATGCGCAGCAGCGTGGCATCAAAAAACTGTTCTTGCTGGGTGAACTGGTTGCCCATGCAGCACAGGGCTATGGTGCGGGTGCCCAGCATTTTGCCAGCGTAGAAAACCTGTGCCAGAACCTTGATGCGCAAACTGAGGCTGACACGATAGTGCTGGTCAAGGGCTCCCGTTTCATGAAAATGGAAAGAGTCGTCGCCTATTTGCTGGCAGCAGACGATAAAGAAAAAAATACATTACAACAAAAAATAATAGGGAATCACTAGTATGTTGCTCTGGTTGGCTGAATTATTAAAGCAGGATATAGGCTGGCTGCGCGTCTTTGGGTTTATTACCTTCCGCGCAGTTTTTGCCACGATGACGGCCATCTCCATCGGTATTTTTGCTGGTCCAGCGGTTATCCGTATGCTGACCAGGCTCAAGGTAGGCCAGGCCGTGCGCAGCTATGGCATGGAAACACATCTCGTTAAATCTGGCACACCGACCATGGGTGGTGTACTGGTTTTGATCTCCATTGGTATTTCCACTTTGTTGTGGGGTGATTTGAGTAACCGTTTTATCTGGGTGGTGATGATCGTCACTCTTGGGTATGGCGCAGTCGGCTGGGTTGATGATTACCGCAAGGTGGTGCATAAAGACCCTGAAGGCATGCGATCGAGGGAAAAGTATTTCTGGCAATCGCTGATTGGTTTGATCGCTGCTTTTTATCTGGCATTTTCGGTATCGGCACCAAGCAACTCCAAAGTACTGGAATTGTTTATCGCCTGGGTACAGTCCGGTTTTAATATGGATTTACCACCGAAAGCAGATTTGATCGTGCCTTTCTTTAAGACTGTCAGCTATCCCCTGGGCGTCTGGGGTTTTATTGCGTTAACCTACTGCGTTATCGTTGGTACCAGCAATGCCGTGAATTTTACTGACGGTCTCGATGGCCTGGCTATCATGCCTACCATCATGGTTGGTTCAGCCCTGGGCTTGTTTGCTTACCTGACGGGTAATGTGGGTTACTCCAAATATCTGTTGATACCGCATATACCTGGCGCTGGTGAATTACTGATTTTCTGTGGTGCGATGGCCGGGGCTGGCCTGGCTTTTCTCTGGTTCAATGCCCACCCTGCTCAAGTCTTCATGGGTGACGTCGGTGCACTCGCTTTGGGTGGTGCGCTGGGTACGGTGGCTGTCATCGTCAGGCAAGAAATTGTGTTGTTCATCATGGGCGGTATTTTTGTAGCAGAGACTTTGTCCGTCATGCTGCAAGTCAGTTACTTCAAATACACCAAAAGAAAATATGGCGAAGGTCGCCGCCTGTTGTTGATGGCACCTCTGCATCACCATTTTGAGAAAAAAGGCTGGAAAGAAACCCAGGTTGTCGTGCGTTTCTGGATCATCACCATGTTGCTGGTGCTGATAGGTTTGTCTTCACTGAAGTTACGTTAAATAAGTTACGTTAAAAAGATAGATATAGAGTTTATGGATTTTTCAGGTAAACATGTACTGGTTCTGGGCCTGGGTGAAACCGGGCTGGCGATGGCGCAATGGCTGTTGCGCGCCGGTGCACGCCTGCGTGTTGCCGATACACGTGAAGTACCGGACAGGTTGCCGCAATTGCAGGCACTGTCAGATCAGGTGGAATTTATTGGCGGTGCTTTCACCCCAGCCTTGCTGGATGATGTTGAGTTGATGGCAGTCAGTCCTGGCTTGTCGCCTCTGCGTGAATTGCAGGAATTGTTACCAGTAGCTGCCGAAAAAAATATCCCTGTCTGGGGCGAGATAGAATTATTTGCACAAGCTCTGCTAGCTTTGAATGCTGAGCGCGAATATCAACCCAAAGTCATCGCCATCACTGGTACGAACGGGAAAACCACGGTCACCAGCCTGGTTGGTTTGCTGGTAGAACGCGCCGGTTTGACAGTTAAAGTTGCAGGCAATATCAGCCCGGCTGTACTTGATGTGCTGCGTGAATGTCTGGAGCAAGACAGCCTGCCTCAAGTCTGGGTGCTGGAATTGTCCAGCTTCCAATTGCATACCACGCATAGCCTGCAAGCAGATGTGGCAACGGTCTTGAATATCACCCAGGATCATCTGGACTGGCATGGCAGTCTGCAGGCTTATTGCGCTGACAAGGCAAAGATTTTTGGCGAACAGACTTTGCAGGTTTTGAACCGTGATGATGCACTTGTCATGTCCATGGCCAAGCCGCATGGCAATGCGGTCAGCTTTGGTGTCGATGCACCCAAACACCTGGCGGACATGGGTTTGCTTAATGAGCATGGCATGGGCTGGCTGGCGGTAGCAAATCCGGCAGAAGACGCACCTGTTGTCACGAATAGCCGCCGCAAGAAAAAAGAAGTGGAAGAAATGCCTGTCATCGTCAGCCGTCTGATGCCGACAGATGCCCTGCAAATCCGTGGTCAGCATAATGCTGCAAATGCCCTGGCCGCCCTGGCTTTGTGTCGTGGCATAGGTTTGTCATTTGCACCCCTGCTGCATGGTTTGCGTGATTACAAAGGTGAGCCGCACAGGGTAGAGCAGGTTGCCAGTATAGCGGGTGTCGACTATATCGATGACAGCAAAGGCACCAATGTAGGTGCCACAGTCGCAGCATTGAAGGGACTGGGCCAACAATCTGACGCATTGCACAAGCGGATTATTTTGATTGCTGGTGGCGAAGGCAAGGGGCAGGATTTCTCTCCGTTGGCTGATCCGGTGGAACGTTATACCAAAGCCGTCATCCTGATAGGCAAAGCCAAAGAAGAATTGCAGCAGGCACTGGCAGTGACGGCTGTGCCGCTGCACGATGTGGCCACATTGGAAATGGCAGTGCAGGCCGCTGCTGAACTGGCTGCAGATGGCGATATCGTTTTACTGTCACCAGCCTGCGCCAGCCTCGATATGTTCCGCAATTATGCCCATCGCGCTGCAGTGTTTGTCGATGCGGTGCGTGAAATCGCACTGGCGCGCGGGGAGGTCTGCTGATGCGTCAGCTTTTGCTCCCATTGCAAAGATGGTCCCCGTTTGGCGCAGCGCCAGCGAGTACCAATCTGGTCAGCAGGTCCAAGATGATGGACTATGACCAGCCTTTGGTGTGGGTGACAATTATCCTGATGCTGTTTGGCATGGTGATGGTGTATTCGGCGTCTATCTCTTTGCCTGATTCACCCAAGTATGCCAATTACAAGAATTCGCATTTCCTCGTACGTCAGGCGATCTTTGTCGTGGTGGCCTTGATTGCTGGTGCGTTGGTGTTTCGGGTACCGATTGTGGTTTGGCAAAAATATGCTCCTTACCTGTTTGTAGCAACCCTGGTTTTATTGGTGGCTGTGTTGATACCTGGCTTGGGTAAGGGCGTGAATGGTGCCAAGCGCTGGCTGTCTTTTAAAGTATTGAATTTGCAGCCATCCGAATTAATGAAATTGTTCATGGTCTTGTATGCCGCTGACTACACCGTGCGCAAACAGGAATACATGCACAAACTGACCAAGGGTTTTGTGCCCATGCTGGCGGCGGTTGGTATAGTGGGTTTGCTGTTATTGCTGGAACCTGATCTGGGTGCTTTTGGCGTCATCGTTTGTATCGCCATGGGCATCCTGTTTTTGGGTGGTATCAATGGCGTCTGGTTTGGTGGCATTGCTGCAACACTGATTGGTATCTTCACCTCGGTGATTTTGCTGTCGCCATGGCGGCGTGAACGTATTTTTGCCTACCTTAGCCCATTTGACGAAGATCATGCACTGGGCAAGGCCTACCAGCTGACACATTCGCTGATCGCTTTTGGCCGTGGTGAATTGTTTGGAGTAGGCCTCGGTGCCAGCGTACAAAAACTGCATTACCTGCCAGAAGCACACACAGATTTTTTGCTGGCTGTCATCGGAGAAGAGCTGGGATTCGTTGGTGTCATGGCGGTGGTGCTTTTATTTTACTGGTTGTTGAAACGCGCTTTTGAAATTGGCAGGCAAGCGATAGCGCTGGATCAAACCTTTGCCGGTTTGCTGGCCAAGGGCATAGGTATCTGGATAGGTGTGCAGGCGTTTATTAATATGGGGGTTAACCTGGGCTTGTTGCCTACCAAGGGTTTGACCCTGCCTTTGATGAGTTACGGTGGTTCTGGTGTCATGATTAATTGTGTAGGTCTGGCGATATTGTTGCGTGTCGATTATGAAAACCGCGTATTGATGCGTGGAGGCCGCGCATGAGTCAGGCCATACAAAAAATGCCAAAAAAATTGCTGATCATGGCAGCCGGCACAGGTGGGCATATCTTCCCTGGTCTGGCGATAGCCGACATCATGCGCGAACGCGGCTGGCAAGTCAGCTGGCTGGGCACGCAGATAGGCATGGAAGGGCAGATCGTACCCAAGCACAATATCGCCATGGACAATATTGATTTCTCTGGCTTGCGTGGCAAGGGTTTATCGCATACGGTCAGCGGTGCTTTCAAGCTGGTCAAGAGTTTCTTTAGCTGCTTCAGCATCATCGGTCGCCGTCAGCCAGATGTGGTCCTGGGAATGGGGGGTTATGTGACTGTGCCCGGTGGCATCATGGCTGCCTTGCGCGGCAAGCCTGTCGTGCTGATGAATGCTGACGCTGCCTTGCTGTTGTCGAACAAAGCCTTGCGTCCTTTCGCCAGTAAATTATTGTTTGGCCTGCCGTCGGCAACGGTGACTGCGGATAGCAAAACGACTGTCATCGGCAACCCGATACGCAAAGAAATTTGCGAATTACGAGCACCAGCGATACGTTATGCAAACCGGACCGGCCCTTTGCGCATACTGGTGGTGGGTGGCAGCCTGGGTGCCAAAGTATTGAATGATGCGGTGCCGCAGGCGGTGGCCTTGTTGCCAGAAGCCCAGCGCCCAATGATTACGCATCAGTCTGGCAAACAGCACATAGATGCCTTGCGCCAGAGTTATGCACAAGCAGGCGTGCAGGCTGAAGTGCTGGATTTTATTGACGACATGCCGCGCCGTTATGCCGAGGCTGATCTGGTGATTTGCCGTGCCGGTGCTATTACCGTGTCAGAACTGACTGCGGCAGGTGTGGCCAGCATACTCGTGCCTTTCATGGCGTCGAGTACTTCACACCAAAAAGAAAACGCCATCTGGATGGCAGGGCAAACAGCCGCCATCCATTTGCCACAAACTGAATTAAGTCCAGCCTTGCTGGCAGAGAAATTAAAAGTACTGGACAGAGCGCAATGCCTGGCGATGGCTGAAACAGCCTACGCCCTGGGGCAGCGTGAAGCCAGTGCCAACATCGCCCATATTCTGGAAGCATTAGCATGAAACACAAAGTCAAACACATTCATTTCGTCGGCATAGGCGGCTCGGGCATGAGCGGTATCGCCGAAGTCTTGTTGAATCTCGGCTACACCATTTCCGGTTCCGACCTCGGTAGCAATGCGGCATCAAAACGCCTGGCGCAACTCGGTGCCACTGTCATGCTGGGTCATGCAGCAGAAAATATTGTCGGCGCAGATGCCGTTGTGACATCGACCGCAGTCAAGGGTGATAACCCTGAAGTTATCGCCGCCCGCGCCAAACATATTCCCATCGTGCCACGCGCAATGATGCTGGCAGAACTCATGCGTTTGAAAAGTGGGATCGCTATTGCCGGTACCCATGGCAAGACTACCACCACCAGCCTGGTTGCCAGTGTATTGGCGCAAGGTGGTCTGGACCCGACTTTTGTGATCGGCGGCTTGCTCAATAGCGCCGGTGCCAATGCCAAACTGGGCAGTGGGGATTTCATCGTGGCAGAAGCAGATGAATCTGATGCTTCTTTCCTCAATCTTTTGCCAGTGATTGAAGTAATCACCAATATCGATGCCGACCATATGGAAACCTATGGACATGACTTCGCCCGCCTGAAACAGGCCTTCATCGAATTCACCCAGCGCCTGCCATTCTATGGTGTGGCAGTCTTGTGCCTGGATGATGCAAATGTACGTGAAATTATGCCTTTCGTCTCCAAACCCATCGTCACCTATGGTTTCCATGCAGATGCCGATGTACGTGCAGTCGATGCCACCGCCGCCAATGGCAAGATGCATTTCACGGTAGTGCAAGATGGCTATGAGAATATGCAGGTTAGCCTGAACCAGCCTGGCATGCACAATGTACAAAATGCTTGCGCCGCGATAGCGATTGCGCGTGAAGTCGGTGTCAGCGATGAGGCAACGCAAAAAGCTCTCTCCGAATTCAATGGTGTAGGCCGCCGCTTTACCCGCTATGGCGAAGTCGCCCTGGCCAATGGCGGCACTTTTGCTCTGGTGGATGACTATGGTCATCATCCAGTGGAAATGGCGGCGACTTTGGCGGCAGCTCGTGGGGCTTATCCAGGCCGCAGGCTGGTGCTGGCTTTCCAGCCGCATCGTTATACCCGTACCCGCGATCTGTTTGAAGATTTCGTCCGTGTGATTTCTGATGCTGACGCAGTGGTACTGGCAGAAGTCTATGCCGCTGGCGAAGCACCGATACTGGCGGCAGATGGCCGCTCCCTGTCGCGCGCCCTGCGCGTCATGGGCAAGGTAGAGCCGGTATTTGTAGAAGATATTTTGGAAATGCCCGACAGTATTTTGCGGGTATTGAAAGACGGCGATGTAGTCATCGTCATGGGGGCAGGTTCCATCAATGCTGTGCCGGCAAAACTGGCGCAGTCAGTGTAAATGTAGAAAACAAGTGATCAGATCATCATGAGCGAATTGAATTTGAAATCTCTGGGCAAAGTAGGCGTGCTGTTTGGCGGGCGTTCGGCTGAACGTGAAGTCTCCCTGATGTCCGGTACCGGCGTATTGCAAGCCTTGAAAAGCAAAGGCATAGATGCCCATGGCTTTGACACTGCAGAACGCAGCATCGCCGAACTGGTCGCAGAAAAATTTGACCGCGTTTTCATTGCCCTGCATGGCCGCTATGGTGAAGACGGCAGCCTGCAAGGTGTGCTGGAGCAATTGAATATTCCTTACACAGGCAGTGGCGTCATGGCATCGGCAATCGCCATGGACAAGATTTTTACCAAGCGCATCTGGCAAACCTATGGCCTGAGCACCCCTGCTTATGCGGTATTGACAGGCCAGACTGAATTGCGCCGTGTGCCGGATGAACTGGGTTTGCCACTCATCATCAAGCCGCCACATGAGGGTTCTACAATAGGTATTACCAAGGTCGTTGGTTATTCGGATATGCAGGAAGCTTATGCCCTGGCCGCTCAGTTTGATGAAGTCGTGCTGGCAGAAGAATTTGTCGAAGGCCGTGAACTGACAGTGGCGATACTCGGCAAGGGCGATCAGGCCTATGCCTTGCCGATTACTGAAATCGTGGCACCTGATGGTAACTACGATTACCAGAACAAGTATTTTACTGACGACACGCAATACATTTGCCCGGCAGTGCTGGAACAGGATTTGACGGATGCCATCCGCAAAATGGCTGTTGATGCCTACCGCGCACTTGATTGCGAAGGCTGGGCCAGGGTTGATGTCTTGTTACGCAAGTCAGATAACAAACCGTTCTTGCTGGAGATTAATACTTCTCCAGGCATGACCGGGCATTCGCTGGTACCCATGGCAGCCAAGGCAGTAGGCATCAGTTATGAAGACTTATGTGTGGAAATTTTGAAGACAGCGAGCTTGAAAATTAAATCTGAACAAAAAAAGTAAACGAGTAAGAGTAAAAAATGTGGCATGACAGCAAGCTGATGAACAATACCGCGAATGCCCTGTTTGGGCTGGTGCTGTTCATCCTGGTGTTGTCCGGTGTATGGTGGGTAATACAAAGGCCGTTTTTTACTTTGCGTGTAATCCGGGTCGAAGCCAGTAGCACAACAGACGGTATGGGTTTGCGACATGTGAACTCACTCACGATCAGGAATACAGCTTTACCCAAGATCAGGGGTAATTTTTTTACTGCAAATCTGGATGCGGTAAGAACAGCTTTTGAAGCAGTGCCCTGGGTGCGCAAGGCCAGCGTACAAAGAGAATGGCCGAACAAACTCATCGTCACACTGGAAGAACATGTGGCGCTGGGTACCTGGGGTGAAACCGGGCAATTGATTTCTGCCAAGGGCGATGTGTTCACCGCCAACCTGGCAGAGGCCGAGGATGATGCAGATCTGGTCGCCCTGAATGGACCGGATGGTAGTGAAAAAGAAGTGTTGGCGCAGTATGTGGAATTTAAAAACTGGTTTGCCAAGATCAGTCTGGCACCGGATGAAGTGAATTACTCCAGTCGTTATGCCTGGAGTCTGAAGTTGAATAATGGTATGCAGGTGCAGTTGGGCCGGGTGCAGGATGCAACAACGCTTAAGAGCAGGGTGGATAAACTGATGACAGTCTATCCGCAATTGCTGGCCAGTTTGCAGGACAGTATTGAAAGTGTGGACATGCGTTATCCGAATGGCCTGGCGCTCAAATCGAGTCACAGTAATCTCGGATCAAAAAAGCAAACAAAAGCAAGTGGAAAGACATGACAAAAGACGCTAAAAATCTGATCGTTGGTCTCGATATCGGCACCTCAAAAATTGTGGCGGTCGTGGCGGAAGTCATGCCTGACGGCAGGCATGAAGTCATAGGCTTGGGCCAGCATGAATCCAAGGGGCTGAAAAAAGGCGTTGTCGTCAATATTGAGGCGACCGTCGAATCCATACAGCGCGCTTTGGAAGAAGCCGAGTTGATGGCAGACTGCAAGATACGCAATGTATATACCGGTATTGCCGGCAGCCATATCCGCAGCTTTAATTCAAGCGGCATGGTGGCGATCAAGGATAAAGAAGTCACCGCAGCTGACGTTTCGCGCGTGATAGAAACTGCCAAGGCCGTCAATATTCCGACGGACCAGCAATTGCTGCATACCTTGCCGCAAGAATTTATCGTTGATAGCCAGGACGATGTGCGCGAACCGATAGGTATGAGCGGCATACGTCTCGAAGTCAAAGTGCATATCGTCACAGGTGCTGTGTCTGCCGTTCAGAACATCGTCAAGTGTGTGCGCCGTTGCGGCCTCGAAGTATCTGACCTGATCCTGCAACCCATGGCGTCGGCAGAAGCCGTGCTGACCAAGGATGAAAAAGAACTGGGCGTGGTACTCATTGATATCGGTGGTGGCACAACTGACGTTGCGGTATTCAGCGAAGGTGCAATACGCCATACCGCTGTGATACCGATAGCCGGCGACCAGATCACCAATGATATCGCGATGGCCTTGCGTACGCCGACCTCAGAAGCAGAAGAAATCAAGGTGCGTTTTGGTGTCGCAAAGCAGGTATTGGCTGACCCTTCAGATACGCTGGAAGTGCCTGGTCTGGGTGACCGTGGCCCGCGTTCTTTATCACGCCAGGCTTTGGCGGCAGTGATAGAGCCGCGCGTAGAAGAATTGTTTGCGCTGGTGCACCAGGTGGTGCGCGAATCCGGCTATGAAGATGTGCTGTCGTCCGGCATCGTTTTGACAGGCGGTTCTGCCGCCATGCCGGGCATGGTCGAGATGGCAGAAGACATCTTTTTGAAGCCGACCAGATTAGGTATGCCGGCGTACAGCGGGCAGTTGGCAGATGTCGTGCGCAGCCTGCGTTATGCCACAGTTTTGGGGTTGTTGTTGGAAGCGAAGAAGCAGTATTTGCGCGGTCATCTGGTCACTCGGCAAGAAGGTTCAGCCAAAGCGGTCTGGCAACGCATGAAAGAGTGGTTTTTAGGGAATTTTTAGCTTGTATTTTGTATCTAATTTAGTGTAGTCATTTTATAATAGTTCGATATACAGTTATTAGTCGCTAGTCGTCACATTCCGGTGATGCCTAGCGACTGATAACTGCCTACCTGGAGGAGTCATGATGGAGTTCGATATGGTTGATAACGCCACACAAGGCACCGTAATCAAGGTTGTCGGCGTAGGTGGCGCAGGCGGCAATGCGGTTCAGCACATGATCAACAAAGGCGTGTCCGGCGTTGAGTTCATAGCAGCAAACACAGATGCGCAAGCACTGTTGCAGTCTAAAGCAAACAATGTGATACAGATCGGCGAGACTGGTCTGGGCGCAGGCATGAAACCGGAAGTCGGCCGCAAGCTGGCAGAAGATTCCCGTGCCCGCATCGAAGACGCATTGCGCGGCGCGCACATGGTATTTATCGCTGCAGGTATGGGTGGCGGTACTGGTACTGGTGCTGCTCCCGTAGTTGCGCAAGTCGCCAAAGAACTGGGTGCACTGACCGTGGCCGTAGTATCGAAGCCATTTTCATACGAAGGTCAGAAATGCATGGACATCGCCGACGAAGGTCTGGAAGCCTTGTCCCAGCACGTCGATTCTCTGATCATCATTCTCAACGAAAAACTCGAAGAGATTTATGAAGACGACAGCATGATCGAATGGCTGCAACATGCAGATGATGTCTTGAACAATGCCGTCGCCGGTATTGCCGAGATCATCAATGTGCCTGGCCATATCAACGTCGATTTCAATGACGTGAAAACCATCATGGGCGAACAAGGCAAGGCCATGATGGGTACGGCAACAGCTTCTGGTGTTGATCGCGCACGCATCGCCGCTGAGCAGGCTGTGGCATCTCCACTGCTGGATGGCATTGATTTGTCCGGCGCCCGCGGTGTGTTGGTGAACGTTACAGCCAGCCGTGGTCTCAAAGGTAAAGAGATCAAAGAAGTCATGTCCACTGTGCGCGCTTTTGCTGCACCGGACGCATCGATTGCCCAGGGTATCGCTTACGACGACAACATGGGTGACGATATCCGTGTAACGGTAGTTGCAACTGGCCTGGGCCGTGGCAAGAAAAATATTCAGCTGGTGCAGACACCTATGCTGCGTACAGGTACGCACAATGAAACAGTGATGGCCAGTCCGGTCATGACATCTACCACTATCAGCACTGGTTCTGTAACAGGTTCCGCAGGTTTTGATGGTCTGAGCAAACCTGCAGTATGGCGCCGTGAGTCTGCGTCAGAAACAGTACGTGCCCTAGAAAAAAATGGCATGGAAACTTACGATATCCCAGCTTTCCTGCGCAAACAGGCTGACTGATTTATCTGGTTTTTCTACAGAACGCCAGCTTTGAAAGAGGCTGGCGTTTTTATTTGGTAGATCGAAAAGCCAGACCAAAAAGCTCACCACAAAGACACAGAGGGAGGAAAGTCTGCTTGCAAGCAGACTTCGTTCCGCAGGCGCGCGGCAAGCCGCACGAATTCCCTGCTACACCACAGAGAAAGACAATAGGAAAGCGTCATATTTTAGATTGCTTTCGATAGGAGTGCATCGTAACTCTTTCATAAAACTAATCAGTTAATAGTTACTGGACAATGCAAAGGAGTTTTTGAATTCTCCTGTTTTTCCTCTGTGTCTCTGTGCCCCCCGTGTTGAGAGGTCTTAAGCCTAACACTTTTAACTTCTGCAAGAAAATTTTAGCTCAGGCATACTTGCGTCCTTCACTGTCGGTGTTGATATGGCCCAAACTTCCTGCTTTTGGCGGAGGCGGCATGCAGCAAGGCAATGAATATCCGAATACTTATCTAGGGAGCATAAAATGACAATCAAGATTGGCGATACCCTGCCTGAAGGCAGCCTGGCAGAATTTATTGAAGTGGAATCAGAAGGATGTTCACTCGGACCAAATACCTTCAAAGTTGCAGACCTGACTAAAGGTAAAACCATTGCGATTTTTGGCTTGCCTGGCGCATATACGCCAACTTGCTCGGCCAAGCATGTGCCTGGCTATGTTGCACTGGCCGCAGATTTGAAAGCCAAGGGCGTTGATGAAATCTGGTGTATCTCCGTCAATGACGCATTCGTCATGGGCGCATGGGGTCGCGATCAAAAATCTACAGGCATCGTCCGCATGATGGCTGACGGCAATGCAGATTTCAGCAAAGCGCTGGGCCTGGATGCAGATTTCAGCAAATTTGGCATGGGCACACGCTCCCAGCGTTATTCTCTGCTGGCTGTCGATGGTGTCGTCAAGCAACTGAATATCGAAGAAGGCGGCAAGTTTGAAGTGTCGAACGCAGAAACACTGTTGGCACAATTAGGCTAATCAGGTTTTCTGACTCGCATAAAAAATGGCGCCCGGTTCAAAAACTGGGCGCCATTTTTTTCTATACGATATTTTTATTCAAGCGACTTGCTCATGATGTGTGACTGCACGCCATAACCCAGAGCTGCATAAAAATCCATGGCATTGCGGTTGAAGTCAAAGACTTCCAGCCTGATTTCTACTGCATCATGCTCGCGCGCCCAGCTAGTTGCGCCATCCATCAATAATTTCCCTATTCCCAGTTTCTCATGTGAGTCAGAAACCACTATCGTGCCTATGCGGCAGATGCGGCGACGGTACAAGAAGGGAATCGTGGTGTTTTCATGCCAGCTCATCGTGATGAAGCCCAGGACTTGTTCACCAGCACAGGCCAGTAGGGCACAACCGGTAGGGTTTTCAAACGTGCTATGCCAGAACTGACGGTCAAGTTCGCGATTTGTTTTTTGCACGAAAACCTTGGGGGCAGCGGCGTGGTGCTGAGCATTGATCTGGTCGCTGAGCTCGCACATGGCATCGAGATCCGTGGGCAAGGCACGACGAATTTGAATTGTTGTTTTTATATTCATTTTTAAGAAGAGTAGCGGGTAATTTCCGTGCGTCCGCATGGGAAATTGCCTGAAACGCTATAATAGCGCGATGTTAAAGCAAAGAACCATCAAACAAGTCGTGAAAACCGTTGGTGTCGGTCTGCATTCCGGTACCAAGGTTGAACTCGTCATGCGCCCGGCTCCAGTCGATACCGGCATTATTTTCACGCGCACAGATTTGAATCCACCAGTGGTCTTGCCTGCCCAGGCGCTGGCTGTTGGCGATACCCGCATGGCATCGACCTTATCGAATGAGCATGGTAAGGTGTCAACGGTGGAACATTTGCTGTCTGCCTGCGCTGGCCTGGGTATTGATAATCTGTACATCGATGTCAGCGCAGAAGAAATCCCCATCATGGATGGTTCGGCTTCATCTTTCGTCTATTTATTGCAGCAGGCTGGCATGCAGGAGCAAGACGCGGCCAAGAAATTTATCCGTGTTTTGAAACCAGTAGAAATCCGCGAAGGTACTGGCAAATCTGAAAAGTGGGCGAGGCTGGAACCTTACAATGGTTTCAAGCTGCATTTCTTTATTGAGTTCAATCACCCGGCAGTCGATGGCACGGTGCAAACTGCCGTCGTTGATTTTGCCAGTGCCACCTTTGTGCAGGATGTTGCCAGGGCACGGACTTTCGGTTTCATGCAGGATGTGGAAATGCTCAGGGGCATAGGCCTGGCACGCGGCGGCTCCATGGAAAACGCGATTGTCATGGACGAATACCGCATTCTGAATTCAGATGGCCTGCGCTTTGATGATGAATTTGTCCGTCATAAAATCCTCGATGCCATAGGTGATTTATACCTGATCGGCCATCCCTTCCTGGCCAGTTACACGGCGCACAAGTCTGGTCATGGCTTGAATAATCAGTTACTGCGCGCCTTGCTGGCGCAGCCTGATGCCTATGAAATCGTCAGTTTTGATGATCTGGGCACGGCACCTCCAACTTATGCCACACAAGTAGATAGGGAGTGGGCGCTCGCTTAAAGCTTCGGCTTTGAGTTCATTGGCAGCCGCTGTAATCAGCTTCCAGAGCGGTGACGCTGTATCAGGCGGCTCAGCGCTGCCCGCAAATCTGCATTTTGCGGCGTGTCTTCGAGCGCATGTTCCAACTGTCCAAATGCCTGTAAAGCCTTGCCTGAAAATGCTATTTGCTTAACAGCAACAGGTTTCTCGACGACGCGCCTGACTTGTACTTTGATCCGGATTGCGTTAATCTGCCATCCCCGTTCTTGCAAAAATGCTTGCAGTTTCGGACATTGCTGTTTCAATTTGGTCGCCAGTGCGGCATTCGGCGCTGATAGCGTCAACTGTCCTTCCGTTACTTGCATGACTTCACAAGAGGCAAATATCGGCGGCAGTATCAGTCCACAGTCTTTTTGCAGCTTCAGATTGCGCTGCACTGTGGGCAGTAGTTGTGAGATTTTCTCGTTGCTGCGCAAAAAGTCAGCGGCTTCGCTGGCACCAGGCACTTTGCGACCGCGTTTAATGTTAATCGGATAGGTAGGGCGTGAGAATGTTGACATGCGCACTACCTTACCACAAACAGGGCAGGCCAGCTCTCACAAGGAGCGCCAGGCCGCCTTTCGTTTTCAGAGGAGCATATTGATGCAAATCATTTTGATGCACTCCCGTTTTACCCAGGCAAAGTCAGTGACTTTGTCTTCCCGTCACGTCATCCTTGCTACTTTTGCATTTCTGTTGGTTATCACTTGTTGCGCTGCCCTGATGGCGGCCCTGACCTTGAAGCTGGCCAGTGCTGACTTGCCAGTCTTGCGCGACCTGGTTCCGGTCGCTGCTACAAGTGATACTGGCAATAAAGATAAGTTTATGAAAGAAAACCTCGCTGCGATGGCGGCCAAGCTCGGTGAAATGCAGGCGCAACTGATACGTCTCGATGCGCTCGGTGAGCGGGTGCAGGGTCTGGCTGGTGTCAAACCAGAAGAGTTTAATTTCAAGGAGCTGCCAGGTCGCGGTGGCCCTGAAGTCTCTACCCAACCTGCTCAGGAATTGAACCTGGCTGAATTTCAGGCAGCACTGGCAGCGATGTCAGTAGATATCGAGCACCGTTCAGATTATATGAATGTGGTGGAAACCAAGCTTATGGGCTTCAAGGTGCAATCCAAGCTCTTGCCCACCATACAACCCGTTAATGTTGCTTATAATGCATCTGGTTTTGGCTGGAGGCTTGACCCTTTTTCTGGCCGCAGCGCATTTCATGAGGGCATAGATTTTTCTGGCCCGACTGGCACCCACATCGTTGCAGCGGCCGGCGGCGTAGTGGTAGCGGCAGAATATCATCCACAATTTGGCAATATGGTGGAAATTGATCATGGTGGCGAGATCATGACCCGGTATGCCCATTCTTCCAAAATTCATGTCAAGTTGGGCGATATCGTCAAGCGTGGCCAACACATTGCGGACATTGGTTCAACTGGCCGCTCAACCGGTGCGCATTTGCATTTTGAGGTGCATGTCAAAGGCGTGCCACAAAATCCCCATAAATTCTTGTCTGCTGGGGCTAATCAGGCCAATCTTGCTGCCGTGAATCAGAAATAACTTGAGTTTGCCGATTCAGTCACCAATTGCAATCCCATGTCTGGGAATTGTTTGCCGGATGCGCGCCCAATAGTTGCTAAATAATCTATTTTGTTGCCTGAAAGGCAGTGAAATTGAGCAATTACTGGTGAATCGGGTGTCACATGGTAAAATCACAGGTTATCCTAATGTTGTTGTCAAATTAAGCACTATTTCAACAATTTTTTTAAGAATTTAACTTTCCGTTCATAGCATGTCATTCCTGACCAAGATATTCGGCAGCCGCAATCAGCGGCTTTTGAAGCAATACCAAAAGACGGTGCGTGAGATCAACGCATTGGAACCCAAGCTGGAAGCCTTGTCAGACGAGGCTTTGCAAGCCAAGACTGCGGAGTTCAAAGCACGTGTTGCGAACGGAGAGACACTTGATGCCATCCTCCCTGAAGCTTTCGCGGTCTGCCGCGAGGCCAGCAAACGCGTCCTGAAAATGCGTCATTTTGACGTGCAGATGATAGGCGGCATGGTTTTGCACTACGGCAAAATCGCTGAAATGGGCACGGGTGAGGGCAAAACCCTGATGGCGACTCTGCCAATCTACCTGAATGCCTTGTCAGGCAAGGGTGTGCACGTTGTGACCGTCAATGATTACCTGGCGCAGCGCGATGCCGAATGGATGGGGCAATTGTATGGCTGGCTGGGCCTGACTACCGGTATCAATCTGTCGCAGCTTGATCACGACGCCAAGCAGACAGCTTATGGCTCTGACATCACTTATGGCACAAATAACGAATATGGCTTCGATTACCTGCGCGATAACATGGTCTATGATGTAAAAGACCGTGTGCAGCGCAGCCTGAATTTTGCAGTCGTCGATGAAGTCGATTCCATCCTCATTGATGAAGCCCGTACGCCTTTGATCATTTCTGGTCAGGCTGAAAATCATACCGAGCTGTACTACAAGATCAATGAAGTACCCAAGCTGCTGACCCTGCAAGTCGGTGAAGAAACACCGGATGGCAAAGGCAAGATAGAAGTGCCAGGTGACTACACCAAGGACGAAAAAGCCCATCAGGTCTTGCTGACTGAAGCTGGTCATGACAAGGTAGAGCGCATCCTCACGCAAATGGGTTTGCTGCCTGAAGGCGCATCTGTATATGATGCTGCCAACATCACCCTGATCCACCATTTGTATGCCGCCTTGCGCGCACATGCCCTGTATTTCAAGGATCAGCACTATGTAGTGCAGAACGATGAAATCGTCATCGTCGATGAATTCACTGGCCGTATGATGACAGGCCGCCGCTGGTCTGATGGCTTGCACCAGGCAGTGGAAGCCAAAGAAGGTGTACGCATCCAGAACGAAAACCAGACACTGGCATCGATCACTTTCCAGAATTACTTCCGTATGTACACCAAACTGTCAGGCATGACAGGTACGGCAGATACAGAGGCTTATGAATTCCAGGAAATCTACGGTCTCGAAACCGTGGTTATTCCACCTAACCGTCCTTCGCAACGCAAGGACAGGCAAGACCAGGTCTATAAGTCTGCGCAAGAAAAATACAATGCCATGCTGGTCGATATCCAGGATTGCTATGAGCGTGGCCAACCAGTGCTGGTAGGTACGACTTCGATTGAAAATTCTGAACTTCTGTCTGGCATACTGGAAAAAGCAGGCTTGCCACACAATGTACTGAACGCCAAGCAGCATGCCCGTGAAGCGGAAATCATTGCTCAGGCCGGTCGTCCAAAAGCCATCACCATCGCTACCAATATGGCGGGCCGTGGTACGGATATCGTGCTCGGTGGTAATGTCGCCAAGCAAGTGCAAATGATAGAAGCGAATGCAACTTTGTCTGATGCAGACAAAGAGACGCAATCGCAAAAGCTGCGTGACGAATGGCAGTCCCTGCATGAGACTGTAGTCAATGCTGGCGGCTTGCACATCGTTGGTACTGAGCGTCATGAATCACGCCGCGTGGATAATCAATTGCGCGGCCGTTCTGGCCGTCAGGGCGATCCGGGTTCTTCCCGTTTCTATCTGTCGCTTGACGATACGCTGTTGCGTATTTTTGCCGGTGACCGCGTCCGTGCGATCATGGACAGGCTGAAAATGCCGGAAGGCGAGCCTATCGAAGCGGGTATCGTTTCCCGTTCCATAGAATCGGCGCAGCGCAAGGTTGAAGCACGTAACTTTGATATCCGCAAACAATTGCTGGAATACGATGACGTCGCCAATGATCAGCGTAAAGTCATTTACCAGCAGCGTAATGAGTTGTTGGAAGCGCAGGACATGGCAGAGCTGATTTCTTCGCTGCGTCATGGTATGTTTGAAGACATTGTACGTGAATTTGTACCGGCAGAATCAGTCGAAGAACAGTGGAATATCCCTGGCCTCGAAGCAGTCTTGCGTGATGAATGGGCACTTGATCTGCCGCTGTCGCAAATGCTCAAGGACGATGCCAATATCACGGATGAAGATATTCTGGAGCGCGTGCAAAAAGCTGCCAATGATGTCTATGAAGCCAAGATATCCATCGTCGGCAAAGAATCTTTTGCTGGTTTCGAGCGCAATGTCATGCTGCAAAGCATAGATACGCACTGGCGTGAACATCTGGCTGCACTCGATCATTTGCGTCAGGGTATCCATCTGCGCGGCTATGCACAGAAAAATCCTAAACAGGAATACAAGCGTGAAGCTTTTGAACTGTTTGGACAGATGCTGGAAGCCATCAAAAACGAAGTGGTCAGGACCGTGGTCACTGTACGCATACAATCCCGTGAAGAGATTGATGCTGCAGAAGAAAGACTGGCACAGTCACAGATCGAAAACGTCCATTACCAGCACGCTGATTTTGATGCAGATGCAACGCCTGAAGAAATGCTGGCCCCGGTTGCTGATTTTGGTACGGACCAGCCAGAAATCAATTACGCCCTGAAAGTAGGCCGTAACGACCCTTGCCCTTGCGGCAGCGGTAAGAAGTTCAAGCAGTGTCATGGCAAGCTTGCCTGATCATTGAGTAGTACAAAAACAAAAGGCGACCACTGGTCGCCTTTTGTTTTTTCGTCGTCCAGTGTCAATTTAGCGAATCCTGATGCCCTCACTTGACGCAAGCAAATCCCGGAGTTAAAGTGAACGAGCGTGCTTATTTGAGCATTCATTCTATATTCTGGCATCTCAACTTGTGATGACCAGACCTGAGGGGGCTTATGGACTTGAACTTTAACGATGCAGAGCTAGGTTTTCGTCAACTGGTCCGTCATTTCCTGCAAACTTCATTACCTCAGGCCATCAGCCATAAAGTGCATCATGGCATAGCACTCGAAAAAAGCGATTACCAGCACTGGCAGAAGATATTGCACGCCCAGGGCTGGGGCGCCTCATCCTGGCCTGCTGCTCATGGCGGCACGGGCTGGTCTGCCGTGCAGCGCTATATATTTGAAGAAGAATGCGCCGCTGCCGGTGCGCCACGGCTGCCGCCATTTGGCATCAAGATGGTGGCACCCGTCATCATGGAATTTGGCTCACCCGAGCAACAGCAGAGATTTCTGCCGAAGATTCTCTCCGCCGATGAATGGTGGTGCCAAGGCTATTCAGAGCCGGGCTCCGGCTCAGACCTCGCTTCCGTCAAGGCCACGGCTGATCGCAGGCGTGATCGCGAAGGCGAATACTATGTCGTCAATGGTCAAAAGACCTGGACCACGCTGGCGCACTATGCCGACTGGATATTTTGCCTGGTCCGTACAGACCGCGAAGCCAAGGCCCAGCGCGGTATTTCATTTTTGCTCATCGACATGAAATCCCCTGGCGTCACTGTCAGGCCCATCATCACTATGGACGGCGCACATGAAGTCAATGAAGTCTGGTTTGATGATGTCAAAGTACCAGCCGCTAACCTGGTGGGTGAAGAAAACAAGGGCTGGACTTATGCCAAGTTTTTGCTGGGGCATGAGCGTACCAATATCGCGGGTATAGGCATTGCCAAACGCGAGCTTGCCAGGCTGAAAAGAGTAGCCGCACGTGAATTCAAGAATGGTAAGCCGCTCATGGAAGATGCTGCCTTTGCTACACGCGTAGCGCAGGTAGAGATAGATTTGATGGCGCTGGAAATGACCAATCTGCGCGTCCTGTCAGCAGAAGAGCAAAGCCATGCGCCAGGGCCGGAAGCATCGATACTGAAAATCAAAGGCACAGAAATCCAGCAGGCAATCACAGAATTGCTGGTGCAGGCAGTAGGTGAGCAGGCCTTGCCCTTGCGTGATCGCCAGGACACCAGCGAGCTGGCCAGCCCACTCGCCATCAATTACCTGAATATGCGCAAGCTCTCCATCTATGGTGGTTCAAATGAAATACAAAAAAATATCATTGCACAAATGATCATGGGGCTTTGACCGCAGTCCGTGACATTAATGTGACGGACTTGGCTGTAGCGCGTGAAATTTCCTCAGCGCAAACATGCTTCGCAGTGCAACAAAATGCCCTACAATGTCGGCTTGATTTCAACGCAAGGAAAAACCATGGCCGTTAATTCCCCCATCCCTGTGGCTGCAGATTTGAAACCAGTAGCCGGCATACGCCTGGGTTATGCCGAGGCTGGCATACGCAAGCCCAATCGCAAAGACGTACTTGTCATGGAACTGGCCCCTACGGCGACCGTCTCCGGCGTATTTACGACCAACCGCTTTTGTGCGGCACCTGTGCAAGTCTGCAAAGCCCATCTGGAAGGCCTGCACATGGCATCCAGTCCTATCCGCGCGCTGGTAGTAAACACTGGCAATGCCAATGCTGGTACCGGTGATGCTGGTCTGGCAGCGGCGAATGCGACTTGCTCTGCCCTGGCAGAATTGCTGGGTTGTGAGGCTTCTCAAATCCTGCCATTTTCTACTGGCGTGATCCTTGAGCAATTGCCGGTCGATAGGCTGGTCGCCGGTTTACCTGCAGCCATAGCAAACCTGACAGCGGATAACTGGTTCAATGCCGCTACCGCCATCATGACTACCGATACCCAGCCCAAGGCGGCATCGGCAACTGTGGAAATCAACGGTAAAACCGTGACCATGACAGGCATCAGCAAAGGCGCGGGCATGATCAAGCCAAATATGGCGACCATGCTGGGCTATCTGGCGATAGATGCCAAGGTTGCCCAAAATGTGCTTGATCACATGGTCAAGCAGGCTGCTGACAAGTCGTTCAATTGCATCACCATCGATGGCGACACTTCCACCAATGATTCCTTCATGCTCATCGCTACCGGTGCTGGTGAAGTAGAAGTCAATGATGTAGAGACACCAGAATATGTAGCACTTGCAGAAGCCGTGACTGCGCTGTCGCAAAAACTTGCCCACATGATTATCCGTGATGGCGAAGGCGCGACCAAGTTCATGACGATTGCAGTCGAAGAAGGCCGTGATGTAGAAGAATGCCGCAAGATCGCTTACTCCATCGCCCATTCTCCATTGGTCAAAACCGCTTTCTTTGCCTCTGACCCTAACCTGGGCCGTATCCTGGCAGCCATCGGTTATGCCGGTGTGAACGACCTGGATGTAGGCAAGCTGAACCTGTACCTCGATGATGTCTGGGTCGCCAAGAATGGTGGTCGTAATCCTGAGTACCGTGAAGAAGATGGACAGCGCATCATGAAGCAGAGCGAAATCACCATACGCGTCAAACTCGCGCGTGGCGATGCGGCAGCGACAGTCTGGACTTGCGACTTGTCGCATGACTATGTCTCTATCAACGCTGACTATCGCTCCTGATCTGGACAGACAATGACGCAGCTTGATCAATTTCTCTTGCGTGCTGAGCATTTGCTGAGCAGGCTGGAAAACATATTGCCAGCCAGCACACCAGCACCTGACTGGGATCTGGGCTTTGCCTATCGTTGGCGCAAACGCGGCGGCCAGGGTTATTTACAAGTCGTGCGTCATGCCTCGACCATAGCGCTGGATGACTTGCGCAACGTCGCGGCACAAAAAGCCCAGATAGAACAAAACACCAGGCAATTTGTTCACGGCAAACCAGCCAATAATGTCTTGCTGACCGGTGCTCGCGGCACGGGTAAATCATCCTTGATCAAGGCATGCCTGAATCAGTTCTCTGGCCAGGGTTTGCGCCTCATTGAAGTCGATAAGGCTGACCTGGCTGACCTGCCGGATATCGTTGATCTGATCGCTGAGCGCCCAGAGCGTTTCATCGTCTTTTGTGATGACCTGTCCTTTGAAGAAGGCGAGGCTGGTTACAAGGCCTTGAAGGTGGCGCTGGATGGCAGTATTTCTGCCCAGTCTGATAATGTGCTGATCTACGCTACTTCAAACCGCCGCCATCTCTTGCCTGAGAAAATGTCAGACAATGCCAGCTATAAATATAGCGACGATGGTGACTTGCATCCGGGTGAAACGGTAGAAGAAAAAATCTCCTTGTCCGAACGCTTTGGCCTCTGGGTATCTTTCTATCCTTTCAAACAGGATGATTACCTCGATATTGTCGCCTATTGGCTGGGCAGCATGGGCTGTACCTCTACTCAGATAGAAGAAGCACGTGGCGATGCCCTGCGCTGGGCTTTGCAACGCGGTTCGCGTTCTGGCCGCGTGGCCTGGCAATTTGCCCGCGACTATGCGGGCAAGCTGGCGGAGTCTTGAGATGACAGCAAAACCTGTGGATGTCGCTGTCGGCATCCTGATGAAAGCCAATGGAGATGTCTTGTTGGGGCAACGTCCCGCTGGCAAGCCGTATGAAGGCTATTGGGAGTTCCCGGGTGGTAAGGTTGAGCCCGATGAATCCATACTCGATGCACTCAAGCGCGAATTTGTCGAAGAGCTGGGCATACAAGTGTTGACTGCTGAACCCTGGTGCGGCGTTGAGCATATCTACCCACATGCCCATGTCAGGCTGCATTTCTATATCAGCCGTGAATGGCAGGGCGAGCCGCAAAGCCTCGAAGGGCAAGCCTTTGCCTGGCAGGGCAGCGTAGGGCTCTCGCCTTTATTGCCTGCCACCATACCCCTGCTGGAATGGCTGGATGCCTTGCGGCACGAAGAACAGAGCCTGGCAGGCTGATCTAGCCATATGCGGTGAACTTCATTGTATGAAGCTCACCGTATGAAATTTTTCTTTTAAAAACTCCCCATTGATGACCAGGGAATCAGCATCGTTCTTATAGATATCGGTGGCGATTTTGCCGAGCTGGGTTTCTAGCAGATGCAATTGTTCCAGCAGCAGCTGTTTGCAGGTCTTGCCGTTTTCTATGACGTGCATGGTGGCAAAGGCGGTCGGCAGGTGCAGGTAATTCTTGATGGTTTGTGGCAGATCGCGGTTGACTGCGTTGATCAGCAGGCTCACATAATTCATCGCCACTTCACCGGAAAAAATCTTGGGTGCCAGGTCTTGCAAGATACTCTGTATCCTGTGCAGACCATCGACGGCCTCATGCGGCAGGCGTGATTTTGATTCGCGTATCAGCGCATCGACGCTGTCTGTCAGGCTGCTTTGCGAGCTTTCGCTCTGCAGTTGCAATTCCAGTTCCTTGTCTGCCGGTATGGCTAGCCAGGCAACGGCATACAGGGCTGCGACGATGGGGAACCACCAGTCTGCGATGATGCCGGTAAAAAACATGCCCAACCCTAGCAGGGCCAGGCAGCAGCCAAGTAGATTCTGTGTACTGTACAGGAACAACAGCGCGCGCATTTTGAACGTCAAGGGCTGCATTATTGGTATCCGCGGATTTCTTTGAAGATGGATTGCAAACTCGCCTTGCGGCTGTCAAACATCCTGCCGCCAGACAAGTCCGAGAGTTTTTTCAATTCATCTGGCGCTGCTTCACCAAATAGCACGGTGAAAATCTTGATGCCTTTTTGATTGTCCGGCAGGGCCTTATACCAGCCTTCAAACTCATTGTAGTTGATGCCATTATTGTTGATGCCATCCGTCATGACGATGATGGAGTAAAAACGTGCAGGGTCGGCACGCTTGCGCTCCACCGCCTTGGCATAAGCTTCTCTCGTCGCAGAAAAAATGGCGGTACCGCCATTGGCGCGCAGGCCTTGCACATGTGAAGACAGGGCGGACAGTGTCGCCTGATTATCTTTTTCTGCATTACCCATCTCGAACAATTCTGCATTGCCTACCTCATTGCTGAAAGGCAGTATCAGTATGCGTTCACGGTTGCGGAAGCGGGCAAAGCGGCCGCTGATGCTGGCGTCTGCACCCGAGAGACCCTGCATGGCAGTTTTCAAATCCGTGATGCGTGCGCCCTGCATGGAGCCGCTGGTATCGAGCACAAAGGTACTGTCAGTTGGCAGGCGCAGGTGATTGTCGAACGCACTCAATATCGCATCGACGACGTTTAATTTGGCCGGGAAAGAAAGTTCAACCAGAGCCTGTTTGGGAAGATCATTGACCACCACATCGGGGTTGACTGGCCGCCGCAGGGTGGCGCTGTACATGGCTTGCTGAAATTCTTGGCCACGCAGGTAAGCGACCACCTTGTCATAGGCTTCGCGTTTGGCAGGGTTGATCAGCATGATGGGATAATCTGCCGTAACGATGCCATCCTGGGGATAAACCAGCACCAGCTTTTCTTTCAGCGCCGCATTGCGGTTCATGCTCTGTAATGTCGAAGCATAATTGATGATGCCATCGACCTTGTCCTGTTCGCGTACATAGGCCTCTGCCAGCCAGCCCGAGCTGCCTGCAGTCAAGCGCTGTGCCTGGAAAAAAGCCGTCAGGCTTTTGGCATTGATGTCCTTTTCTTCAAGTGCGTCACCCTGACCAGACAAGGCTGCTGCCAGGCCCAGCAAGCCTGAGAAACCGGTATTCGATGAGGAAGGGCTGGTCATGCCAAACGTGAACTTGCCTTTTTTTGCCGCTTCGGCAATGTCCTTCCAGGTGACGGCGGGGTTGTCTTTCCAGCCCAGGGCGGTGGCCTTGCTGTCTTTTAAACCCAGTACGACCGGCGTCAGCATGGTTCTTTCCGACGCCAATATGCGTGACTTGGCAGCGGGCAAGAGCATCGCGTACTTGTTGCTGGCCAGCCAGGCCAGATCCACCTGCTCACCTGACTGCAATTTCTCAACTGCTTCCAGAGTACCGGCATATTGCAGGCGCAAGCTGATACCTGTTGCCTTGGTGATGGCGGGCAGCAGCGGCTCTATGTCCTTGAGTTCGGACCCTGCCATCACGGTCAGGCTGCTGGCGGGGGGGCTGTCTGCCGGTGCCGACGCCGCTTTATTACTCTTGCCGTCTTTGCAGGCTGCCAGGCCCAGCGTCACGGCCAGCAACAGGCTGATGAGTTTATACATGGATTTCATCGCTGATCTCTAGAGTTTGACAGGGCCATCTGGTGCTGCCAATGCTGCGGACGCCATGGCGCTACGCGCCTGCTCCGCGCGGGTTCTGTCCATGTACTGTTCAGTGCGGCCGATCTGCTCTTTGAGCATGGTGTTATTCTTGCCCATGCTGTCTATTGCCTGCGAACGGAAATTATCCATCGCATCCATGGCCTTGAAGGTGTTGTCGAACATCTCCTGGATTTTCTGTATGCCTATCAGAGGATTGGCGGCAAATTCGCCGGTCTTTTCCACATGCCTGCCCAACTGTCTTGAGGTCTCGGTGACCAGATCGCCTATGGTGTCGCTGACGCCGGTCAGCATTTCCATGACCTGCATCTGGTTGCCGGTGGCGCGTGCTACCGTCTGTGCTGTTGCCATGGCGGACATGCCAGTTGTGGCAACGCGGTTGCAGCCGTTGACCATCTCGCGTGCTGTTTTCTTCAGCAAATCCATGGACAGGTAGCCGTTGACGTTGACCGCCATCTGCGTTTGCATATCCTGCAGGTTCTGGCGCGCGTAAAACAGCACTTCCTGTTCCAGAGCCTTTGCCCGCAGGGGATCACTCGCCTTGATTGTCTCTACATGGTTGGCGACGTGTTTGTCGAGCTGTTCGGCAAAATAGATTGCGCCCTTGAGTTTTTGCATGGCTTCCCAGAGCTTGGTTTTGACGAGTTCAATTTCCGTGGCATCACGCTGCATGTCATCACGCGCGGCATAGATCTGCGTCATCAGGGTTTGCAATTGTGACCCGGCGGTCTGGAACTTGCGGAAGTAAGCTTGCAGCTTGTTACCGAAGGGGATGATGCCGAGTATCTTGTTTTGCGTCAGCAAATCGCCTTGCTTGCCAGGATTTAAGTCATCGAGCATGACGCGCATGTCTTGCAGGGATTTGAAGGCGGCAGAATCTTCTATGCCAACAAAATTGCGGTCCATGAAGCGGCCTGTCATCAGTGCCGATGCATTCGAAATTTCTTCCCTGCCCAGGCGGAATGCAGAATCCAGTTTGCCTTGAAAGCCGCTGCTTTGTACGTCTTCTTTCAGGATGCTGTCTATATAGGCATTCACCTGCACATCGATTTTCTCTTGTACTTCGGCCTTCAGCGGCACCATGTCCGGTGCTTTTTTTTCTGCCACCGGTGTCAATACTTCTGGCGGTGTGAGGATCAGGGTAGTTTCTTGTGTGGTGGTATCAGTCATTTGAATGTCCTGTTTAATGTAGCTTGCCAAGAGAGGCTCATTGCTGAAATTTCTTTTCTATGTTCTGGATCATGCGCTCCAGGATTTCGAAGCTGGGCGGATCAATGACATCCACCAGCGAGTTCGGTGCCTGCAGGTTTTTACTCTTCAGGAACGCGGCAAAATGCTCGGGCGTGGCGGTGCGATAGCCGTATTCAGCTGCCAGTTTCTGTAATTCAGGATCGGTGGCCAGGACTTCACCAAGGCGGCGGCCATTTTCATTGAAGGGCACGACGATGTGCTTGGTATAGATAGTGGGCTGAGGGTAGAGCAAGACCATGTCGGCATTCGGTTTTGGCCGCTTGGACTGGTACTCAAGGAACTGGCTTTCATAAATCATTACCAGTGGCGCCTTGCCCATGCCCATGGTGGTGTAATCCTCAAAGGGCCCGGCGCTGCTGGCTTCCTGCAAGCCCTGGCGCAGGAACAACGATGATACGAAGGGCAGGACTTTATTGAGCTGTTCATTGTCATCAACGACGTTATTGTCATTGCTGACATAGCTTGCCAGCGATAGATACATGGCGGCGGAATTGGATTTCCTGACGTCGGTGGAACTGATCAAAATGCTTTTGCCAGTGGCATAGGCGGTATTGTCCTTGAGCTCGCGCCAGCGTGTGCCTTTCTCGCTCAGGCTCAGCAGTTTTTTCATATCAACGATGTAGTAGGCATCATTGATCTTCTTGACTATGCCTTCTTTCTCCAGCGTCGGTAGCAATTGCACCCAGGAGGCGATTGCCATCGGTGTAAAGAAGGTGGGGTAAACCTGTTTGGCCTTGGCCTTGTTTTGCAGGGCCAGGGCGGCGGGTGCGCCGGCAGGGAAGGCAAAATCATAGGTATTGAAGTCACGGGAGATGATTTCGCGCGAGCCCGTCTTTTCGACTTTGACGCGCAAGCCTTTGCTGGCGAGAACAGCAATGACCCGGGGGTCAGAAAAATACGATTCCTTTTCTGAACCTATCATGCCCTTGACTTCAACGACCGCTGCCGAAACCTGTCTGGCAGCTTCGAGTGCATGATTTTTCTGGTAAGACGTGTATGTTGCAGCACCTATTCCTATTAATAAAACCACCGCAAGGGCAGGACCAAGTATTCGTTTAATTTCCATTGGGCAATATTCCCGGCATGTTAATTCATGACACGAATGATTATGCGCATGCATTTATGACAGTTTCGTGACAGTCATATGACATCATAGGAAAAGCAATAAGCTTATTTTTGAATTTCAACTGTTTTCTTTTGCGTAGTTTCCACAATTGCCTACCGATCTGGAGGCGGGAATCATGCGTTTCTATTTCTTAAATGATTTAGTGTATTTAATTCCTTACAGTGTATTCAAATCAATACAATGTGTCGTTTTATGTACATTACCGAGGCTGACCTCTACACTGATTGATGACAGAAATTCATTGTGTATTGAATTCAATACAGTTTTGAATATATTTACCGATTGCCGTTTGTAAGTTGTTGAATTTATTCAATAAATTTTTTTGGCACAAGGATTGCTTCTACAAATCACGTTAGCTTACGTGATGGAGTGGTGAAATATGATGCAAGTAGCTGGAAAAGCAGGCGCAGTACTTCGTATTGATCTGAGGGCAGTACGGGATAACTATCGCCTTTTGCAAGGCATGCTGGGGTCAGGGCAGTGTGGGGCTGCGGTGAAAGCCGATGCCTATGGTCTGGGTGTGGTACCCGTTGCCAGAGCCTTGCTGCAAGAATCTTGCAGGCATTTCTTTGTGGCACATCTGGAAGAGGCAATTTTCTTGCGGCCACACCTGCCGGCAGAGGCAGAAATCTATGTCATGCATGGTTCGCCGGTAGGCTATGAAGCAGAATTCCTCGAAAATAATTGCATACCAGTATTAAATAGTGTCAGTCAGATAATATCCTGGCAGCAACTTGCGGCGAAAATACAACGTACTCTGCCAGCCATCGTGCAATTTGATACCGGTATGGCACGCATGGGGCTGTCCGAGGCTGAAGTAAATCAATTGTTTGCAAAGCCTGAGTTGCTTGACGGCATACAGGTGCAATATCTGATGAGCCACCTGGCCAGCGCCGAAGACCAGTCCAATCCCGCCAATCAGCAGCAACTGGCTGCTTTCAATGCGCTGCGGGCGCGTATGCCAGGTTGCAAGGCCAGCCTGGCCAATTCTTCAGGCATTTTTTTAGGAAAGGACTTTCATTTTGACCTGGCCCGCCCGGGTGCTGCCTTGTATGGCGTGGCACCTGTTGCAGGTCAGGCTAATCCCCTTAAGCCGGTCGCTTATTTGCAGGGCCGGATTATTCAGACACGTGAAATACCCGCCGGTACTGGTGTTGGTTATGGTGCCACCTGGCGCAGCAAGGAAACCAGTCGTATCGCCACTGTGGCGGTCGGTTATGCCGATGGCTGGTTGCGTAGCCTCAGTAACCGCGGGATTGCCCATATCGCCGGATACGCCGTCCCCATGGTTGGCAATGTGTCCATGGACACCATTACTCTGGATGTGACTGCGGTACCTGCAGAGCATTTGCAGCCCGGTGCTCTGGTAGATCTTATTTCTGCTCAGAACACAGTAGATCAGGTCGCTGCCAGGGCGGGTTCCATAGGCTATGAGGTGCTGACCAGCCTGGGCGCGCGCTATGAGCGCAGTTACAGCGACTGAAGCAGACCTGAAGCGCAGCGGCACGGACCAACGGAATAAATCGACAATTAAAGTATAAGCGGGAGAAAAAAATGAAAGTAGTGATCTTGGGTGCGGGTGTTATCGGTACAGCGTCAGCCTATTATCTGGCCAAAGCAGGTCATGAGGTGACTGTCATAGAACGTCAGCCATCAGCAGGCCTGGAAACCAGTTATGCCAATGCAGGCGAAGTTTCTCCAGGTTATTCAGCGCCATGGGCAGGCCCTGGCGTTCCTTTGAAAGCGATCAAATGGCTGATGATGCAGCATAGCCCGCTGGCGATACGCCCCAGCTTTGACCCGACCATGTGGCGCTGGGTTACGCAGATGCTGATGAACTGCACCAGCAAACGCTATGAAATCAATAAAGGCCGCATGTTGCGCATGGCTGAATACAGCCGAGATGTCTTGCAACAATTGCGCAGCGATACAGGTATCAGCTATGACGAACGTACCCAGGGTACGCTGCAACTGTTCCGCAACCAGCAACAACTGGACGGTGCAGAGGCCGATATCGCCATCCTCAAACGTTACGATGTGCCTTACGAAAAACTGGACAAGGCCGGTTGCCTGAAAGTGGAACCCGCACTGGTCAATGTGCAGGATAAATTTGTCGGTGCCTTGCGCCTGCCAGGTGATGAAACCGGAGACTGCTTCAAGTTTACCCAGAGCCTGTCCACATTCGCGCAAGAACTGGGTGTCCAGTTCAAGTACGGCGTCAGCATACAAAGACTGGTCAAGAGCGGCGATACGATCACTTCTGTCATCACCTCGGAAGGTGAGATCAAGGCAGACTGTTTCGTATTGGCACTTGGCAGTTATTCCCCGATTCTCTTGAAAGAATTGGGCATCAAGATTCCTGTTTACCCTATCAAGGGCTATTCAATTACCGTTCCGATTACCGACGCACAAAAAGCGCCGGAATCGACGGTCATGGATGAGACCTATAAAGTCGCAATTACCCGCCTGGGCGACCGCATACGTGTCGGTGGTACTGCCGAAATCACCGGCTATAACCTCGACCTGCGTGCAGACCGCCGTGCCACCCTGGAGCATTCAGTGACTGATCTGTTCCCTGGTGGTGGCGACGTCAGCAAAGCTGAATTCTGGACTGGCCTGCGTCCCATGACGCCGGACGGCACCCCTGTCATTGGTCCTACGCCTTACCGCAACCTGTACCTGAACACCGGTCATGGCACGCTGGGCTGGACCATGGCTTGCGGTTCTGGTCAGTTCATTGCTGACGTGGTTTCTGGCAAGCGCCCGGCTATTTCTACTGAAGGTTTATTCATGGACCGTTACGGCAGCGTCAACAGTCCAATTTTTATACACAAGGAGTTGGCATGAATGCAATTGAAGAATTACTGTCATCAACCCAGGTCTTTTCTGATGCCAATCTGAATGCGCGGTTTTTTACCGCCATAGAGTTGCTGGCACAAATCATGATGGTCATGCCGCGCACCGCGAATATCACTGCGCTGGCACAGGCAACAGGCAAGACCCCGCGCCTGATACGCTCGATACTCGCAGTGCTGAGCAAAGATGCCCTGGTCAGCCGTGACAGCAAGGAAAAGGATGCCTGGCATTGTCGTGACTGCAATGGCATCATCACCCTGGCAGATGTTTACCGCAGCTTCGTCAATGCAGAAGAACGCGCTGCCTCCAAGGCAATTGAAAAAGCCGTTCATGAAGAAGAGGCAGAAGTGCCACAGGAAAGACGCACTACCCGTACTTCCAGCCAGCAAAGTGTCGATCTGCTGATGATGCAAGTTAAAATGACGCTCAATCGTGCAGTCTTGCAGCAACTGGAGCAATTTGACCTGGGCCGTTTGCGTGGCCTGGCATCGAATAGCGCTTTCCGCCGCCAGCATGCCCGTCCACGTGGTTATATCCCGGAACCGTATTAATCCGCACATTAATCATACTTGATCAGACTTTCATCGTTTCATCATAAAGCAACGCATGCGCATCAATATCCAGTTCAAGGACAGAGTAGGTATTGCCCACGAAATACTGGCGGTATTGGCGCGTCGCGGGCTCAATGTGGTGGCGGTTGAAGTTGATCCACCAAACATCTATATCGATAGCCCTGAACTGCTGGAATTCATGCTCCCCTCATTGCAGGCTGATTGCCAGTCTGTGCGTGGGGTAGGTGAAATCAAGGTGCTGGATGTCTTGCCAGGCATACGCAGGCGTCTCAATCTCGACACAATGATGGCCGTCATGGAAGACCCGGTGCTGGCGATTGATGCCAGCGGCCATATCGTGATTGCGAATGTCGCTGCTGCCACGGCAACCCGCATGAGTGAAGCCAGCCTGTGCCAGCGCAGCCTGAACCAGGTGCTTGACGATGCCGGCATACAGGAAGAACTGGTCAATTGCGGCTTCCGCCTGCCCAGCCGTGAAGTCAGCCTGAATGGCGAGCCTTATTTCATGGATGTGACACCGGTATCCGAGCCACAGGGCGTCGATATTACCCATGGACGCTCTGTAGGTGCCGTGCTGACCTTTCACGCACCTACCCGCATAGGTGGTCGCCTGCATGCCCTGCAGCATTCTGAAGGCAGTGGCTTTCATTTCATCATTGGTGAATCTGAACAGATAAGCAGCCTGAAAACCAAGGCAGCACGGGTAGCGGTGGTTGATGCCCCTTTACTGATCACGGGCGAAACCGGTACCGGCAAAGAATTGCTGGCCCAGGCTTGCCACGGTGTCAGTGGCCGCAGCAATGCGGCTTTCCTGGAATTGAACTGCGCAGCCTTGCCAGAAAGCCTGGCAGAGAGCGAGTTGTTTGGCTATATGTCCGGCGCCTTCACCGGTGCCCAGCGTGGCGGCAAACCTGGCCTGTTTGAAATGGCTGACGGTGGCACGGTCTTTCTCGATGAGATAGGCGAGATGTCGCTGTACCTGCAGGCCAAGCTGCTGCGTTTTCTGAATGATGGCAAATTCCGCCGCATAGGCAGTGATAAAGAGGTCAAGGTGAATGTGCGCATCATCAGCGCCACTCACAGGAACTTGCGCAAGATGGTGCAGGAAGGCAGTTTCCGTGAAGACCTGTTTTACCGACTGAATGTCTTGCACCTGGAAATGCCAGCCCTGCGCGAGCGCCCTGACGATATCCTGCCATTGGCCAGGCATTTCATAGAACGTGCCTGCACTCAGGCGCAAAAACCGGTATGCCGTTTGAATTCATCAGCCTGTGCAGCCCTGGTGTCGAATCATTGGCCAGGCAATGTCAGGCAATTGCAGAATGTCGTGTTCCGCGCGATTACCATGTCAGACCAGAGGGTACTGGAGGCTGCTGATCTTGATTGGGCCGAAGGCAGTATCACGGCAGAAGTGGTGAAGAGCGATGCTACCGAGAGCTGGGAGTTGTCGGTGAATGCCTTTGAGCGCAGTTTGCTGGAAAACCTGTATCCGCAATATCCATCCAGCCGCAAGCTGGCGACACGCCTGGAGACTTCACATTCCATGATTGCTACCAAGCTGCGTAAATACGGTATCCCGCAAAAACGCTAAGCACATGTTTATGATCTTAAGCGCTAACGCAACTGGAGTTAATGCGGGGCCTCATGCGCTGCTCAAAATGCTCATGTACTGGACTACATTCCGCTTTTTGCGCTGCGTTTTAATATTACCCTGACCCCGCTGACGCTCGCTACAGATCGTAAACACGTTCTAAGTCAGTGACTTGGCTTATTCAGCCAGTTCTTCCGGGTCTTCAGGTAAATTGACTGCAGGTATCGTGTATTTCTCTTCAGCCCAGGCACCCAGGTCTATTTGCTTGCAGCGTTCAGAGCAAAAAGGACGCCAGCGGTTCGCTTCTTTCCATTCCACCTTGGTTTTGCAGGTGGGACAATCAACAAAAGTAGCCATGTTCAGAAATTACAGAGAGTCAGGTCAAACGGAATATCGTTTTCATAAGCCTTGGGCTTCATGTCGCCATCCTGGGACATAAAACGTATCCACAACATATATTTATTCGCAGAGATTTCAGGTATGGCACCAAGTTCCTGCAGGACATTGACGCGCAATAACTGATAAACCTTGCCTTGCAGCATCTGTTGGTAGCTGCCAGCCTGGGCGATGACTTTGGATGTAGAGCCAGATTCGCGCAACAGGCGCAAGACCACATTGATGGCATCAAACAGCGGGGCGATAGGGGCAAACCAGGCACTGATGTCGGCAAAGCGTTTTTCTGCCGTATTTTTTTGCCAGGCATGGTAGCTGGGCAAGTCAAATTCACAGGCGCCGCCAGGGATGATGGTGCGGCCACGTATGCTCATCAGCCATTCATTGTCGCGTATGTTCTGGCCGGTCTTGCCTGTACTGGCAACCAGGGCACTGCTGGCGCGATCGACGTCATCCAAAACTTTGTCCAGCATTTCCGCCTGTACATTGGGATTGGATTTGAAACTGATGAGTGTGTGTCTTTGTCTTTCGAGTTCTTGCAAGAGATCGGATTTGAGGTCGGCGCGACCAGCGACTTCCAACATTTCAAAAATGGTGGCAAGGGCAACGTGATGCTGCATGGGGTCAGACTGATGCAAGAAAAACGTGAATTTTTCGTATAAGTCTTCCAGCCGCAATAACGTGCGAATACGCTCGTTAAAAGGGTATTCGTAAACAATCAAAATAGTTTCCCTGTCAAAATTTGGTGCTCATCAAAGCTGCACATGATTCTGAACCATACTGTGTGAAATTACAAACATCGCGTGCAGATTTCCGTTATTTTTTTTGTAGGAAAATGTTGCATGTGCTTTCAATATCCTCTCGCTGATACTGGCGTTTGCGTGCAGGCTTAGTCTCTAATGCTTTTTTTTGCCAGTCTTAGATACAGCTCATGCAAGTGCAAAACTTCTTCGCTTATATTTTTAAGGTCGCCATTGTTGACGATGACATCATCAGCGGCAGCTAGCCTGGCTTGCCTGCTGGCCTGGTTGCGCATGATGGCCTCTACCTGTTCACGACTTAACTGGTTGCGTGACATGACGCGTTTGATTTGTGTCTCTTCATCGCAATCAACGACCAGGATGCGATCTACGCGCTGTTTCCAGTTGCCTGACTCTACCAGCAGCGGTACGACGAAAATACGGTAGTCACCTGTGGCTTCGTTTGCTGCACGTTCTGTTTCTGTACGTATAAGCGGATGCAATATGGCTTCGAGCTTTAGTTTTTGCGCCGTATCGGCAAACACCAGTTGCCGTATGGCTGCCCGGTCCATCGCTCCATCTGCGGCGATAAATGCATCACCAAATTGTGTGCGTATGGCAGGAATGGCCAGACCACCCGGCACCGTCAACTGATGGGCGATCAGATCGGTATCGATCAGCGCTGCGCCCAGTTCACCCAGCATATTGGCAATTGTGGTTTTTCCGCTGCCTATACCGCCTGTCAGGCCTAATGAAAAAACAGGCGCATGATTGCCAGCCATCACAAGGTGCTCAGATAAAAATCGACAATTTGCCGGCCCCAGATCAGTGCTATCAGACCGGCACCAGTCAGGTAAGGGCCAAAGGGAATTTCTGTTTCCCAGCCAAATTTCTTGGAGATAATTTGTCCTATACCGATGACAGAGCCGACCAGGGTCGATAATAAAACAATAACTGGCAACATGCTCCAGCCCATCCAGGCACCAAAGGCTGCCAGTAGCTTGAGATCGCCGTAGCCAAAGCCGGGTCTGCCACGCAGTTTTTCATAAATCCAGTTGATTAACCATAGCGACATGTAGCCAATGGCGGCGCCCACTACTGCGTCTTTCAACGTAGCGAAACCGCCGTAGGCATTCAACAGCAGGCCTAGCCACATCAGGCTCAGGGTCAGGTCATCCAGCAGCAATTTATGGTCTATGTCGATGAAGGTCATGGCAATCAGAAACCAGACAAAGATCACCGCACTCATGCCCATCACACCGCTGCCAAAATGCCAGATCATGCCAGCAGTGAGCAGGCCCGTCAGTGCTTCTATCAGGGGATAGCGTATGGAAATTTTGGCTTTGCAGCCTGTGCATTTGCCACCAATGACGAGGTAGCTGATGATGGGTATATTTTCCAGTTCCGTGATCTTGTGCCCGCAATGCGGGCAGGCAGAGCGAGGCAGCATCAGGTCAAACCTGTCCTGGTGCGGCAATGGCTCCTGCCTTTGCTCTGCGACAAAATTATCCACTTCACGCAGATACATTTTAGGCAGGCGATAAATCACCACATTCAGGAAACTTCCTATCAGTAGTCCCAATAGCCCGAAGGCTATTGTGGACAATCCATGCTGCGGACCTGCAAATAAAAACGTCTCAATCATCCTGCGACCGAACCCATTTTGAAGATAGGCAAGTACATGGCAACCACCAGGCCACCAATGACCACACCCAGAATCACCATGATGATAGGTTCCATCAGGCTCGACAGGGCAGCAACGGCCTCATCGACTTCATCTTCATAAAAGTCGGCAACCTTGCCCAGCATCTGGTCCAACGCACCGGATTCCTCACCAATCGCCACCATTTGCGTGACCATGGGAGGGAAGACATTGGCATTCTGCATGGCGACAGTCAGGCTTGTACCAGTACTGACCTCAGTCTGGATTTTGATGGTTGCATCCAGATACACCGCATTACCGGCTGCACCGCCAACGGAATCCAGGGATTCAACCAAAGGCACACCAGCGGCAAACATGGTGGCCAGCGTGCGTGTCCAGCGAGCGATAGTTGCTTTTTTGATTACATCACCAAAAATCGGTGCCTGCAATAACGCTCTGTCCATGAATTGTTGCATCTTCAATGAGCGACGCCATGTCTGCATGAAGAAGTAAATGCCGCCAAACAAGCCACCAAAGATGATGTACCAATATTTGACGAAATTGTCCGAGATGTTCATGACGATCAGTGTCGGTGCTGGCAACTCGGCACCAAAGCTACTGAAGGCCTGTTTAAACGCCGGAACCACCCAGATCATGATAACTGCGGTCACGATAAAAGCGATACCCAGAATGGCGATAGGGTAAGTCAGCGCTGATTTGATCTTGCCCTTGATGGCCATGGTTTTTTCTTTGTACAACGCAAGGCGGGTCAGCAAGTCTTCCAGAATACCGGCTTGCTCACCTGCACCCACCAGATTGCAAAACAAGGGATCAAAATACAGGGGGAACTTGCGGAAAGCCGCGTTCAGACTGGTCCCGGTTTCTACGTCACCACGGATATCCTGCAATAATTTGGACACGGAGGGGTTGCTATGGCCTTTGGACACAATATCAAAGGACTGCAACAGCGGTACACCTGCCTTCATCATCGTTGCCAACTGGCGGGTAAACAGAGTAATGTCTTTATCAGTAATCGCCTTGCCGGAGGTATAACTCTTCTTTTTTAACTTGGTAACAAGGATGCCTTGCCTGCGCAGGGTGGCATTCACAATGGCTTCACCGCCAGCGCGCGTTTCACCCCTGACGACCTTGCCAAATTTGTCCTTGCCTTCCCAGGCGTACAACTGCTCCTTGGGTTGCCCTGCTTTTGCTGATTTTGCCAGATTGGTTGCCATATTAATTTTCTCTTATTATTCGTTGGTACATCCGAGGACTTCCTCGAGGCTGGTCAGTCCCTGTCTGACTTTCATCAATCCGGATTGCCGTAAATTTCTGATGCCTTCACGCTGCGCCTGCTCTTCAATATCCAGGGCACCAGCACTGGCAAGTATCAAGCGTTCTATTGGTTCGGAAATAGGCATCAACTGGTAGATACCGACCCGGCCTTTATAGCCGCCGCCATTGCAGCGTTCGCAGCCCACCGGACCATAAGGTTTCCAGGTGCCATCAAGATCATCATCCTTGAAGCCAGCTGCCAGCAAGACTTCATCGAGAATCTCAACTGGTTTCTTGCAAGTGCAAAGACGGCGTGCCAGCCTTTGTGCCGTGATTAGAATGACAGAGGATGCGATATTGAACGGCGCCACACCCATATTCATCAGGCGGGTCAGGGTGGCAGGTGCATCATTGGTATGCAGGGTAGAGAACACCATATGGCCCGTTTGTGCAGCCTTGATGGCGATATCAGCGGTTTCCAGGTCACGGATCTCACCCACCATGATGACGTCAGGATCCTGACGCAGGAAAGACTTCAGCGCCACCGCAAAAGTCAGGCCAGCTTTGTCGTTGACATTGACCTGATTTACGCCAGGCAAGTTAATCTCGGCCGGATCTTCGGCAGTCGAGATATTGATGCCAGGTTTGTTAATGACGTTAAGGCAGGTGTACAGAGATACGGTTTTACCAGAACCGGTAGGGCCGGTCACCAGCACCATGCCGTACGGGCGTTGTATCGCCTCCATCAGGATAGCTTTGTGGTCTGGGTCGTAACCCAGCGCATCAATACCCATTTGAGCTTGCGAACCGTCCAGGATACGCATTACGATCTTTTCGCCAAACAGGGTGGGCAATGTGCTCACACGGAAGTCGATCGCCTTGTTGGCGTTCAATTGCAATTTCATACGACCATCTTGCGGAACACGCTTTTCCGAGATGTCGAGTTTGGAGATAACCTTGATACGGGAAGACAACTTGTCTTTGATTGCCAGCGGCGGCTGGGCAATTTCCCTGAGCTCACCATCCACGCGGAAGCGTATGCGGTAGAACTTTTCGAAGGGTTCAAAATGCAAATCGGATGCACCTAGATTAATCGCATCAATCAGCATTTTTTGCAGAAATTTAACGACAGGCGCATCATCAATTTCAGTAGCCTGTGCTTCAGCCGCCGCACCTGCGCCGAGATCATCTTCCTTGAATTCCAGCTCAAATTCATCGCCTCCGATTTCATTGAGGCTCTGCTCTGAAGACTTGCCCAGCTTATCCAGCAATTTAACCAGGGCATCGTGCTGTACGATGATGATGTCTATACCCAGACCGGTCTGAAACTTGACCTGATCGAGGGCAGAGTTATTGGTTGGATCAGAGATCGCCAGGGATACTTTATTGCCTTTTTTGGCAATAGCAATCAGGCGCTGAGATTGCATGAGTTTTTGATCAACCAGCTTTTCCGGGATCTGCGACTCATTGATCAGTGATAAATCCAGCAAGGGATAGCCAAAGGCATCCGAACAGAAGGTCGCCAGGTCGCGTGCGCTAACGGTGCCGCTCTGCGTCAGGGCATCAATAAAGCCGGTTTTGTCTGTCTGTGCTTTTTTACTGACAGTTTCAACCTGGGCGGCAGTCAATAAATTGGCCTGCGTCAACGCTCTCGCCAAGCCAGAGCTTGGCATCTGGGATGCTGAATTTGGTAAGACTGCGGACATAGGATCTTTTGAGTAAAATTTGCCAATACAATCAGTTGCCTTAGGATAATGCAACTAAGCCTGTTATTTGTAAAGTCGTTCCCCAGTGTGCAGGCCGGGAAATGGGCAAAAAATGCAGCACTGTTACAACTGCATCGAGTTTTAAATCTATTTGCTAATGACGACAAAGATCTACAGCTTCTTTACTCTGTATAGAATGTTTTCCGGTAAATTGCCACGCTGAATTTACCAGTCTTTTGTTTCCGCGGTGCCGCATGGATTTTAAGCAGGGATGTGACCCTGCTTAATTTTGTAACAATCTGTTAAATCCACGAATTTGTCGATTTAATGATTCCTTCCGACGGCGAAGGCGCAAAGCTTGATCATGGCCTGTTTATATTGATTGTCTGGCCAGGCCGAAATGGCTTTTGCGGCACGCTCAGCAGCTTTCACAGCTTCATTTTGCGTATATGCGAGAGCACCTGATTGCGTAATGGCAGCCAGTATCGCATCAAATTTCGATTCGTCACCATTTTCTATGCAAGCGCGTACCAGTTCGCGCTCTTCTGATGTACCGTTTTTCATCAGGTAGATCAAAGGCAGAGTAGGCTTGCCTTCGCGCAAGTCATCACCAACGTTTTTGCCTATGTCCTCGGCATTGCCAGAATAATCAAGAACGTCATCAATCAGTTGGAAGGCGGTTCCCAAAGACCGTCCATATTCGCCTGCGGCTCCGATTTCCGTCTGATTGGCACCCGCAATGAGGGCACCAATTTCTGCTGCTGCCTCAAACAGTTTGGCAGTTTTTGAGCGTATCACCTGCAGGTAGCGTTCTTCAGTCACGTCTGGGTCATGCATATTAAGCAACTGCAGAACTTCGCCCTCGGCGATGACATTCGTCGCGTCAGCCAGGATTTGCATGATTTGCATGCTGTTGATGGACACCATCATCTGAAAGGCACGTGAATACAAAAAGTCACCTACCAATACCGAGGCAGCATTGCCAAACAGGGCATTGGCCGTCTTGCGGCCACGGCGCATGGAGGACTCATCTACCACGTCATCATGCAACAGGGTGGCTGTGTGTATGAACTCAACAATGGCGGCCAGCTCATGATGATGCTTGCCTTGATATTGAAAGGCATTGGCCACCAGCAAGACCAGTACCGGGCGTATGCGTTTGCCACCGGCGCTGATAATGTATTCGGCGATCTGGTTGACCAGGGCAACTTCAGAATGCAATTTGTTGCGGATTACCTGATTCACTTCGTCCATATCGACGGCGATCAGTTCAGTGATGGGGTTTTGGTTATTTGTGGCAGACAAGGGAGAACCTGCTTAAGAATCCGGGATGACCGCGATTATACGATGCAGTGCTGGTATTTGCTTGAATTGCACCAGTTCTCTTGCACTTCATACAGGTATTGCAAGTCAATTGCCTGTTTACTATGAGTGTGCTGAAAAAATATGCAAATAGTCTTTGACGCGTTGAACAGGATTATGTACAATTTGGGGTTTTCCCGACTTCCCGGATGTATTTTTGTCTGGCGGGGGAGAAAATTCTTAATTTTTATTTGATGAGGTTTCACATGTACGCGGTCATAAAAACCGGTGGCAAACAATATAAAGTTGTCGCTGGTGAAAAACTTAAAGTAGAACAGATACCTGCAGACATTGGCTCCGAAATCACCATTGATCAAGTGCTCGCATTGGGCGCTGGCGAGACCATTAAATTTGGTGCTCCATTGGTCGCAGGTGCTACGGTGCTGGCTAAGGTTATAGATCACGGTCGTCACGACAAAGTGCGCATTTTCAAAATGCGTCGTCGTAAGCACTATCAGAAACGTCAAGGCCATCGCCAAAACTACACTGAATTGCAAATCGTTTCTATCAACGGCTAATCTGTAGATCAGCAATCAATCTACCTGTATAAGGAGCTAATTAAAAATGGCACACAAAAAAGGCGGCGGCACCACGCGCAACGGTCGTGACTCAGAATCAAAACGCCTTGGCGTTAAAGTTTACGGCGGCCAAACCATCAATGCTGGCGGCATCATCATTCGTCAACGCGGTACACGCGTGCACGCTGGTGAAAACGTTGGTATGGGCAAAGATCACACTTTGTTCGCTCTGGTCAACGGCAAAGTACAATTCGCAATCAAAGGTGCAGCACGTCACCAGTTCGCAATTGTTGTTGCAGACGCAGCAGCGTAATGCTTTGAAGTAATTCAAAGCAGGGCGCAAGCCAGTATGATAAAAAGGCTCTGCCATCGGTAGGGCCTTTTTAGTTGGATCAGTCTCCGGTCCAGCTCATTGCGGCAATCTCTTACCGCAAGTTCACCTCTCCGTAAGATCACGCTCGCGCTTAAGATCGAAAACAGGTTCTAAGCACTCTGCACAGGCAGTTTGAAGTTAGCCCTTTTAATTTGAAGAAATCCTGTATAAATTTATTGTTCCATCAGGTTACAAAAATTTATACAAGCTTTTTTAGGTGGTAAAAATGAAATTTATTGATGAAGCCCGTATCGAAGTAATCGCCGGCGATGGTGGCAATGGTGTGGCATCCTTTTGCCGAGAAAAATTCCGTCCATTTGGCGGTCCTGACGGTGGTGATGGTGGCCGTGGCGGCAGTATCTGGGCCGTAGCTGACCGTAATATCAACACCCTGGTTGATTATCGCTATTCCAAATTGCATAAAGCCAAAGACGGTGAAAATGGCCGTGGTGCAGACTGTTATGGCAAAGGCGCTGACGATATCCGCCTGCGCATGCCGGTTGGCACGCAAATTTGCGACAGAAATACCGATGAAGTCATCGCTGATCTGACTGAACATGGTCAGGAAGTTGAACTCGTCAAAGGCGGCGAGGGCGGCTGGGGTAATATCCACTTCAAGACTTCGACCAACCGTGCGCCACGTCAGCGCTCTGATGGTAAAGAAGGCGAACGTCGTGAATTGCGCCTGGAATTGAAAGTACTGGCTGACGTAGGTCTCCTGGGGTTGCCAAATGCCGGTAAATCGACTTTCATTACTGCGGTATCGAATGCGCGCCCGAAAATTGCTGATTATCCTTTCACGACCTTGCATCCTAACCTGGGTATGGTCCGTGTCAGCCATGAAAAAAGCTTCGTCATCGCCGACATTCCTGGCCTGATCGAAGGCGCTGCTGATGGCGCAGGTCTGGGCATCCAGTTCTTGAAGCATTTGCAACGCACTGGCTTGCTCTTGCATATTGTTGATCTGGCACCGTTTGATGAAGCCGTCGATCCTGTCAAAGAAGCCAAGGCCCTGATCAAGGAATTGCGTAAATACGACGAAAGCCTGTATGAGAAGCCACGCTGGCTGGTACTCAACAAGCTCGACGTGCTGACTGAAGATGAACGCAAGAAAAAGGTCAAAGACTTTATCAAGCGTTTCGCCTGGAAAGGTCCGGTCTTTGAAATCTCCGCCCTGAACCGCGAAGGTTGTGAAGAGCTGGTGACCGAGATTTATAAATATCTGGAAGAAAAGCGTACGCATGAACAGCGTTCGCAAGAAACCACGATGAAAGAAGAAGCGCAGGGTATCTTGTCCATTGACCCAGATGATCCGCGTTTTAAAGTAATCGAAGACTAAAAGAAAACCTGGTGAAAACCAGGTTTTTTTACGCCTGCCACCAACGACCCATTCCAACTACGCATTAATTGATCGTCAGTTGTTGTTCATCAAGCGCGCCATCTCTTCTGATGCATGGAAGATGAATGATTATTTTGATATTGAAATAATTTCTTTTTAATAATGAAAATCTCATAAAAAGTAGAATATTGCTTTTAAATATGAATTAAATTTAGATTGCATCGATAGTATCCATATAAAGTATAATTTTGATTTGTTTGCCGCTTTCGTGTGGCAACGTCGCCAAATCATATTCGTACTTATTTATGCAATCTGTCATTCAGCAAGCAAAGCGCCTGATCATCAAAGTAGGTTCGTCTCTGGTCACTAATGATGGCAAGGGCCTGGACAAGCAAGCCATCGCCAGATGGGCTGCCCAGATCGCTGGCCTGCGTGCCATGGGCAAGGAAGTGGTGCTGGTCAGTTCAGGTGCTATTGCCGAAGGGCGGCAACGCCTGGGTTTTGAAAAGCGGCCAACTGCCATTCATGAATTGCAGGCTTGTGCTGCGGTAGGCCAGATGGGCCTGGCGCAAATTTACGAAAGCAGTTTTCGTGAGCACCAGCTAGGCACCGCACAAATCTTATTGACGCATGCCGACCTGGCCGACCGTGAACGCTACCTGAATGCGCGTTCCACCCTGTTTACTTTGCTGCGTCTGGGCATAGTCCCCATCATCAATGAAAATGACACGGTGGTCACTGATGAAATCAAGTTTGGTGACAATGACACCCTGGGTGCGCTGGTTGCCAATTTGATTGAAGCTGATGCTTTGATCATCCTGACTGACCAAAAAGGCCTGTATACCGCTGACCCGCGCAAAGACCCGGATGCCACTTTCGTTCATGAAGCCAGGGCAGGTGACCTGGCGCTGGAAGCGATGGCGGGCGGTGCGGGTTCCAGCCTCGGCAGTGGCGGCATGCTGACCAAGATACTGGCAGCAAAGCGTGGTGCCCGCTCAGGTGCACATACTGTCATCGCCTGGGGGCGTGAAGACAATGTTTTACTGCGCCTGGCGCAAGGTGAAGCCATAGGGACACAACTGATTTCGCAAATGGCTCCGGTGGCCGCACGCAAGCAATGGATGATGGATCATTTGCAGACACTGGGCCAGGTTGTACTGGATGCCGGTGCAGTGCAAAAACTGACGCGTGAAGGCAAGTCCTTGTTGCCGATAGGGGTGCTGGATGTGCGCGGTGAATTCAGTCGTGGTGCAGTAGTTACCCTTTGCGATGAAGCGGGTACTTCAGTGGCCAGGGGCTTGATTAACTATTCAAGCGCGGATGCACGGCGCATCAAACGCCATGCCTCTTCTGAAATTGCATCCATACTTGGTTTTGTCGAGGAGTCCGAGCTGATACACCGTGACAACCTGGTTTTGTTGTAAATCGAATATAAAACGGGTAAAAAAATGGGGCTGGATCTGAATTGATCCAGCCCCATTTTTTGTATGTCTTGCTAAGGAATCAGCCTAGTAATACGAGGTTCTCTTGCCACGCAGCTTGTCCAGCAAGACACTGGCTTTGCCTGCGATGGTTTTACCTTCGCAAAAATATTCTGAGAACAAAGTGGCGTGCTGTTTGTTGGCACCGGTGTTCGTGATGGTGTCCCATTGATTGCGGCGGGAACGTGACCATGTGCCATCGGGGCGGCCAAACGCATACAGCTTGACTTCATACGTCTGGCAGCGCAGGCCTTCATAACTGATGTTTTTTGCGCCGCCAGAACTGGTGGCAACCAGGCTGTAGCGGATGGTGCCATCTGCTGCTACGGTCAGTGATTTGGTATCAATCGCGAAAGACTGGCTCGGGCTCTTGTAAAAATTCAAGAGATTTTCAGCTTTCGGTGCCTCTGGCAATTGCAGGGCGACTTCGCGCCACTCCTTGTCTTCTTCCTCTTCATCTGCAGCAAAAGCCTGGCTGACAGGCAGCAAGGCCAGACCGATGATGGCAAGATGGGGGAGGTAGCGTAGTTTGTTATTCAACATAAATTATTTAGACTCTTCCGGCTCGGTTTTCTTGCAATCCTGATTTTTTTCCGCCTGCTGCATTTGTTGCGACTGTTGCTGATTGCGCAAATAACGGTTGCGGTTGGAATTGGGGTGGTCGGTACGGTGCACATAGCGTGACAATTCCTGCAGGGCCAGTTGATACACGCCGCGCTTGAATTCAATCACCACATCCAGTGGTACCCAGTAGTCATGCCAGCGCCAGGCATCAAATTCAGGATGGGTGCTGGCCCGCAGATTGACATCGCAATCACGACCTATCATGCGCAACAAAAACCAGATCTGTTTTTGCCCGCGATAATGCCCGCGGATTTCACGCTTGATAAAATGATCCGGCACTTCATAGCGCAGCCAGTCACGGGTACGCCCTATGACTTTGACATGCTCAGGCAGCAAGCCGGTTTCTTCTTCGAGTTCCCGATACATTGCCTGTTCCGGGGACTCACCATATTTAATGCCACCCTGGGGGAATTGCCAGGAATGCTCGCGCACCCGTTTTCCCCACCAGACTTCATTGTTGGCGTTTAGCAAAATTATGCCAACGTTAGGGCGAAAGCCTTCACGATCCAGCATGTTCAACCTCAAAACTTTCTGTGGCTAAACGGCTTGCTCCTGCAATAGATAGTGTAGAGAGCGTTTGTTTCGTCGCAAAATACCGCGTTTTTCGACGGACAGCCCCCTGGGAGGCGAACAAATCGCAGTTTCCTTCATCAAATGTGCAAAGAGTGGGCGCATTAGCCAGCTAATCCTTTAAAATTGAGTTGATTATAACCCTCCATTTAAAAAGAATCACTGTCATGCGTGCTACACGATTTTTTATTTCCACACTGAAAGAAGCTCCTGCCGATGCCGAGATCGTCAGCCATAAACTGATGATGCGTGCGGGCATGATTAAACGCCTCGGTTCCGGCATCTATAACTACATGCCCATGGGCTTGCGCATTATCCGCAAAGTAGAGAATATTGTTCGTGAAGAAATGAATCGCGCCGGTGCGATCGAGATGCTGATGCCAGTAGTGCAACCTGCAGAACTTTGGCAAGAAACTGGCCGCTGGGACAAGATGGGCCCGGAACTCATGCGCGTCAAAGACCGCCATGGCCGAGATTACATCATCCAGCCGACTTCTGAAGAAGCGATCACTGACGTCATACGCACAGAAATCCGCTCTTACCGTCAATTGCCTGTGAACTTTTATCACATCCAGACCAAGTTCCGTGACGAGCGCCGCCCACGTTTCGGCCTCATGCGTGGCCGTGAATTCACCATGAAAGACGCCTATTCCTTTGACCGCGATGTCGAAGGCATGCAAAAGTCTTATGAAATCATGTACGACGCCTACACCCGTATTTTCCAGCGCTTTGGCCTGGAGTTCCGTGCGGTAGCTGCTGATAATGGTGCGATAGGTGGTTCTGGCTCTCATGAATTCCACGTCATTGCCGACACTGGTGAAGACGCGCTGGTGTATTGCCCGACATCTGACTACGCCGCCAATATGGAAGCGGCAGAAGCCTTGCCTACGCAAACCAGCCGCCCAGCCGCCGCTAGTGCGCTGACCAAGACTGCCACGCCTGGTAAAGCCAAGTGTGAAGATGTCGCGCAATTGCTCAATATTCCGCTGGAAGCTACGGTCAAGTCCATCGTGCTCGCAGTTGATGCTGAAAAAGACAGTGGCAAGCCAGCGCAAATCTGGTTGTTGCTGTTGCGTGGCGATCATGAACTCAATGAAGTCAAGGCAGGCAAGATCGCCGGCCTGGCGAATTACCGCTTTGCGACTGAGGCTGAAATTGTCGAGCATTTCGGCACCAAGCCAGGCTACCTCGGTCCTATCGGTACAAAAAAACCAGTCAATATTGTTGCTGACAGGACCGTCGCCAACATGGCCGACTTTGTCTGTGGCGCGAATGAAGCTGACTTCCATTTCACCGGTGCCAACTGGGGCCGTGATTTGCCTGAGCCAGCAGTTGCTGATTTGCGCAATGTCGTCGCTGGCGATCCATCACCGGATGGCAAGGGTGTACTCGCCATACAGCGCGGTATCGAAGTAGGCCACGTATTCCAGCTCGGCACCCGCTATTCCGACGACATGAAAGCCAGCTTTCTTGACGTGAATGGCAAGCCGCAATTGCTGCAAATGGGATGCTACGGCATAGGCATCACCCGCATCCTGGGTGCAGCCATAGAGCAGAATTTTGATGACAAGGGCATCATCTGGCCAACGGCGATTGCACCGTTTGAAGTCGTCATCTGCCCTATGGGCATGGACCGCAGTGAAGCCGTCAGGACTGAGGCTGAATCGCTGTACGAGGCTTTGATGGCGGCGGGTGTCGATGTGATACTGGATGACCGTGGCGAACGTCCTGGTGCCATGTTTGCTGACTGGGAACTGATAGGCGTGCCGCACCGCATCGTTATCGGTGACCGTGGTCTCAAAGAAGGCAAGCTTGAATATCTGGGCCGTCGCGATACTGAAGCCAGCAATGTGCCTGTGGCCGAGATGCTGACCTTCATCCAGGCCAAAATGGCAGATAAATAAGCCGCAGGATGAAGTATTTTTTCTTGCGCTTTTGCGTCTGGTGCAAAGGAAGAGTGAGCGGTAGCAGCAAGTTTGATCTGCAAGCCAAGCAAGTCACACGGGTCATATGTGAAGGATGGCGAAAATCAATCCTTCAGACGGCGATCTGCCTGTTGGTTGTTTCTGTTTTACCGGCGCAAGCCGGTAATCAAAAAGAAGAAGCCATGGCCGACTCTGTACGTCTTGCACTGGCCAAAGCTGTGTCTGACTCCACGCCACCTAAGCCCACGTTTGCCAATATCGAAGAACGTATCAAATACCTCAACTGGCAAGGCGAGATGGCTACCCGCCTGAAGCGCCGCATACCTGATTTGCAGACCCGCAAGGAATTGCTGGATGCCATCTGGTATGAATCAAAGCGTGCGGGTCTGGATGTTGCCATGGTCATGGGTTTGATACAGGTAGAATCCGCCTTCCGCAAGTATGCGACTTCCGTGGTTGGTGCGCGCGGCTATATGCAGGTCATGCCTTTCTGGTCGCGCGTGATTGGCGATGGAGATGCGAAAAAGCTGTTCCAGATGCAAACCAATCTGCGCTACGGCTGCTCGATTTTGCGCCTGTACATCGATATGGAAAAAGGTGATCTTTATCTCGCATTAGGTCGCTACAACGGCAGCCGTGGCCGTCCTGAATATCCCAAGGCAGTGCTATCCAACTGGAAGAACTGGGAATTCACCAGCTGATTCATTTGCTGAGTAAAATCAGCTTCGCTATTGAGGTAGCAATTAGCGCTACCTCTGGTCTTGTAAAATAGTCCTTTGCATAAATGACGGGTCAAGTATGATCGGGCATTCCAGAATGCCCGATCATATTCAGGATTACACCACGAACCGACATGCAGGCACTCTTTTATCATGAAGAATTTGGCAGTACAGACTGGCGCAAGTTATTGCGTTCTCGCTGGCAATTGCTGCTTGCTGTATTGTCGGTTCATCTCTTGTTAATCCTGTTGTGGCCCAGCATCATCAGGCATAAAAATGAAGTCAGTATGCCGCTGGCTTTTGTAGTGCGCATGCTGGAAGCACCTGTACAGCGCAAGCCAGAACAGACGGCGCCTGTGATCAAACCAGCGATATCACCCAGCCAATTGTCTGCGCCAAATAAACCTCGCACTCCGGTGGTGCCAGCCAACCCCGTTACTCCGGTTAATAATGATGTAGGTACAGGCATCACTGTCGCATCTGTCCCTGCAGCGAACACAGAAACCAGCACACCGACTTTCAGTGGCGATAGCCCCGTCGCCATCCAGCGCGATATCAGCAAAATCATCAAGCAGGTAGAGCGCGAAATGCCAAACCGCATCCTGACCGATATCAAGCCAGAAAAATCATCGATGGTACAATTTGGTATCAATGTCGCCGCAGCAGCCCGTCCGCGTGGTACCAGCTATCAGAACATCATCATGTCAGATGGCACCGCCATGACCAAGGTGACGACACCAGGTGGTACGTATTGTGTGATAGGCGCAAAACCAGGGACGGATATCACCAGGGCACCCGGCATACGGACTGTCAGTTGCGGTAGTTATTGAGAAGAGGCCAGGTCCATGCTGACAGTCCCTTATCATTCGTCTGCTCAACGCAGTGAGTGGCAGATACTGCTTGGCATAATTCTGCTGCATGCAGGCTTGTATCTGGTTTGGCCGCAGTTGAAAGCGCTGCATAAAGACCATCTAACGCCGGGAAATAGCGGCAGTCTGATTTTTTTGAAGCAGCCTGAGCAAGTGAAACTGCCAGATACTACACCAGCCAGGCAGGATGTGACCAAGTCATTCCGTCCGGGCAGGACCGTGACAAGCCCACGGCAAGATTATGCTGCCGATGACCGGACAAAGCCTGTCAGCGACCACCCGCTGTCGATCTCGCCAGTCGAAAAAGAGCTTGCAAGTCCTGAAGCTGACAGGTCTGTTGTTGGCAAGTCGCTTAACCGTGATACGCGGGAGATTATCAATGGTCTCAAAAAAGATTTTCAATACCGTGACCAGGTCAGTGCCAAACCTGCACCTGCAGCGATGGAGAAATTTGGTGCTGCGGTTAAGGCCTCTTCTACCGTCATGCGTGAAAGCTACAAGCATGAAGTACATATACTAGGTGACGGGCGACCAGTCTCGAAAGTGATTACGCCATTCGGGACTTATTGCATCTTGCACCGCAAACCAGGCGAAATCATTGGTAATGAGCTGCCTACCATACCTGTGACATGTGGAAATTTGTAAACCAGAGGCTGAGTAGCGAGGAGTAGTCTTCTATTTCTGGTGAGATGAAATGACCTCAGACGCCTGTGTACATCTGAGGTATGCATGCAATTTGTGAAGTGCTCCAGCAAGTACTAGGCTGCAATCAAATTGATGTCGATGAGGCGCTCAGTTCCATTTCGTATGATTTTCAGCGTGAACTTGCCTTGAGGTGGGGATGCTGCCTGCAAGAGTTCATAGGCATGTTTGCTGTTGATGACCGTGGCGCCATTGATTTCGATGATGACATCGCCAGGTAAAACATTCGCTATAAAAGCTGGCGATTCTTCGCGTACGATATCAATGATAGCCCCGGTGTTGCGTTCCAGGTTTTTTCTGAGTTCAGGTGTCAAATCCAGTGCGACCACGCCCACACGCGGTTTTCTTGTCGATTTGACGAAATAAACGGCGGCCTGGTTATAGCGTTGCTGCTCTGTCGTAAGAGGTACCACAGTCGTGCCATAAGTAGTGCTGGTACCCGAGTAATTGGCGCTGCCCCCGGTGCCATTGACCGTACCTGATGAATAGGTGGTTTTGTTATTGGGCAAGAAAAGCGGGGTCGTAATCGTTCTTGTACCGGCAAATTTGGACGAGAACAGCACCATGATCGCGCCATTTTGTTGCGCTTGTTGAACCATGCCGCGCTCAGATTCCCTTTCCCCGTTGAAGGAGGACTCACCAACCACGATGTAGCCTTTGGAGCGCGCTATTCTTACGTCTCTTGCCAAATCGTCTGATGCAAAAATCTTGGGGGTATCATTTGGTGACAGTGTTTGTACATCCGGCAGTGTTTTCGCGTCTGCATAAGGTTTATAGAATTTCTGGTAGCCGCTGGCACAGCCGGACAGAATTACAGCAAGGGTGAGAATGAGGATGCGACATTGCATAAGGAGCTCCATTATTATTGAGGACATCTGTCGCTACAACATGCGAGCCGGGTAATGAGCACAGCAGCCTGTAAGACCAGCTCAGGAGCTTGTCTGGTGTTTCAGACCGGAGGCGTTTATCTTTTTTTGTTCGCAAGATGCGCCGCAGAGTAAAAGATTTTATCAATTAACCTTTGAGCTGACCATATGGCATCAACGGATATATAGATGTGTGACTTCAAGGATCAGTCAAGGATCAGATGTAGATGCCACAGATTTCTCAGCCTTGGCATGTACCAGGAATCTGCAAAAACAAAAATGCCCGCGCTATGCGGGCATTTTTGTTTGGGATGGGACTAGCTGCTTCCCTTTAAGTTTCCCAAAGCAACTGCGGAAACCTGTTCCTGAAAATCAGGACAGATGACCGGAAATGAGTTTAGTCATTTCAAACATGGACACTTGTTTTTTGCCATCGAAAACGGCTTTCAACTTGTCATCCGCGTTGATGTTGCGTTTGTTTGCTTCATCTTGCAGTTTGTGTTTCTTGATGTATTCCCATACTTTTTTAGTGACTTCAGTACGAGGAATTGCTGCTGCACCGATGACTGCTGCCAGAACTGGGGAGATAGTCATAGGTTTCATGAACGCTGCATTTGGCTTGCGTGCTGCTGCTGGCTTGGCGGCTGCGGCTTTTTTAGGAGCTGCTGCTTTTGCTGCAGGTTTCGCTGCTGCCTTTGGAGCTGCTGCCTTTGCTGCCGGTTTGGCTGCTGGTTTAGCCGCTGGTTTGGCTGCCGGTTTTGCTGCTGGTTTTTTTGGTGCTGTTGCCATAAATAGCCTCCTTCACAAATTTCGTGGACGGAGCTTTGATCGTTTTGAAAAGCTCCTGCATTGCGTCACTTCACGCATCGCTAATAGTGGTGCGGTTTTTACAGGGATGCAAGTGTTTTTTGCGGGTTTTTAGTGAAAAAGTGCAGGAATTTGCCTGTCGTTGGATTTACGCATAAAAAAATGCCGGATTAGCGCCATTTTGGCTGCTATCCGGCATTTTTTCATAGAGGGAAATATGAACAGAAATACTGAGAAAAACTCAGCGTTTACCCGGCATCATTCCCTTCATGCCGCGCAACATCTTCATCATGCCGCCACCACGTAATTTCTTCATCATGGATTGCATTTGCTCAAACTGGGCCAGCATGCGGTTGACTTCCTGTATCTGTACGCCGGCACCTGCGGCGATACGGCGCTTGCGCGAAGCCTTGATCAATTCTGGCTTGGATCTTTCTTGCGGTGTCATGGAATTGATCATGCCTTCCATGCGGCGCACCTGCTTTTCCGCCTGATCCATATTTGCGCCACTGGCCGCCTGCTGCATTTGCGCTGGCAACTTGTCCATCAGGTTGGCCAGGCCGCCCATGTTCTTCATCTGCGAAATCTGCATCTTGAAGTCATTCATGTCGAACTTGCCGCCATCCTTTATCTTGTGCGCCAGGTCCTGTGCGGCTGCCACGTCCATGCCTTTTTGGGCCGATTCCACCAACGCCAGGATGTCACCCATGCCCAGGATACGGTTGGCCATGCGGGTGGCATCGAAAGATTCCAGGCCATCGAGTTTTTCAGCAACACCAACGAATTTGATTGGTTTACCAGTGATATGACGTACTGACAGCGCAGCACCGCCACGTGCGTCACCATCAAGCTTGGTCAGTACCACACCTGTCAAAGGCAGGGCGTCATTAAAGGCTTTGGCAGTATTGACGGCATCCTGACCCAGCATGGCATCGACCACGAACAGGGTTTCTATCGGTTTGACGGCAGCATGGACGGCAGCAATCTCCTGCATCATCGCTTCATCTATACCCAGGCGACCGGCAGTATCGATGATCAGCACATCGTGATAATGCTTCTTGGCGTAATCCAGTGCAGCCAGGGCGATATCCACTGGCTTGTCAGTAGGCAGGGAGGGGAAAAAGTCTGCGCCAACCTGCGCTGTCACCGTCTGCAACTGCCCTATCGCGGCAGGACGGTACACGTCGGCAGAAACGGTTAATACCTTTTTCTTTTTTTGCTCTTTCAGATATTTGGCCAGCTTACCGACCGTCGTGGTTTTACCGGCGCCCTGTAAACCTGCCATCAGGATGATTGCCGGTGGCTGGCAGTTAAAACTTAGTTGGGATGCTTCTTCACCCAGGTCGGCACCCATCAGGGCTGCCAGTTCTTTTTGTACCACGCCAACCAGGGCCTGACCTGGTGTCAGGGAAGAAATGACTTCTTCTCCCATGGCTTTTTCTTTGACGCGGGCGATCAGTTCACGTACTGCGGGCAGGGCAACGTCTGCCTCCAGCAAGGCCATGCGCACTTCACGCAACATGTCGGCGGTATTGGATTCAGTCAGACGGGCTTCGCCGCGCATGGTCTTGACGACTTTGGCTAGGCGCTGGGTAAGATTATCGAGCATGTTGGCTTAGGGGGATATTAAGAAAATTTCAATAGGGCGGTGCTCACTGCTGCCTGCAACAGGTGGTAGCAGCAGTTCAGTGGCAACAACAGCAGACATTTTACCTGAAGCCGTGACAGAGTCTGGCATTTCGCCTGTTTCAAGCTGATGTACAGAGGAGATGTGGTCAAAATTCCGAAAATCCAGAATTATTTCAAATGTCTGTGCGGATTTTCAGACGCATGAGGGATACTACTGATATATTTTACTCAAAAAATCAGTTAAAACCGGGGTGCGGGCTTTCATTCGTGCTTGGTATGAAGTCTGCTAATAAGAGTGCTATCCCAGAGCTTGTTACAAAATCAAGATGGCTGCACATTCCTTGCAATGTCAGCCATGTTTTGTCGCCAGTTCAAAAATAGACGCTCAATAATCTGGAGACAATCATGAGACGACTTCATCGTGCCTGGCGCCTGCCACGCATACTTACCCTGTGCACCCTGATTGCTTCGTCCGGCTACAGCCTGGCAGAGGAAGGTGTCACTGACAGTAGCATATTAATAGGACAAACCGTAGGCCTGACCGGACAGATTGCCGGGCCTGTCAAAGAAATGAATGCTGGTGCTGCCGCTTATTTCAACCAGATCAACAAGAATGGCGGCGTGCATGGCCGCAAGATAGAGCTGCACATTGTCGATGACAAGTTTGATCCCGTGATTGCCGCTGCCAATGCCGAGACACTGATCAAGAAAGACCATGTCTTTGCCTTGTTCCAGTCGCGCGGCACGCCGCATACCCAGGCTATCCTTCCTATACTGGCGTCCAGCAAGGTGCCGCTGGTGGCACCGAGTACCGGTGCGGCAGTGTTCCATAATCCGGTTAACCGCTATGTATTCAATGTCAGGGCCAGGTATCAGGATGAAGTAAAAAAGGCTGTTGAGCAGTTTTCTACCATAGGCCTCAAAGATATCGCCATCGTGCATGTCGATGATACTTTCGGTGGCGATGGGCTGATCGGTTTTACCAATGCGATGGACAGCTTCAAACTCAAGCCATCCCTGATCAGTAAATATGACAGGGCAAAACCTGACGTACCCAAGGCAATTGATGAAGTAACCAAGTCTACCGCCAAGGCAGTGATCATCGTCGGTTCTGCCACTACCGTGGCAGAACTGATCCGTGGTTTGCGTGCCAAAGGCAGCACCGTACAAATCATGACACTGTCAAATAATGCTTCGCAGTCCTTCATTGATTCCCTCGGGCCGGTGGCAACTGGCGTGATGGTGTCACAGATTATGCCTGCTCCCCATCTGGTATCTTCTACTCTGGGGCAAGAATTCAAGACCATTGCCAAAGACAATGGTGTGGCACCATCTTATGCAGCGATGGAAGGTTTCGTTTCTGCCAAATTGCTGGTGGAGGGCTTGAAGCGGGCAGGCAAGGGCCTGACGCGAGAAGGCCTGATACGCGCGCTGGAGTCCATGCACAAGGTCGATCTGGGCGGTGTCACCGTGACTTACAGTGATCGCGACCATAGCGGCAGTGAGTTTGTTGATCTGACGATGATAGGGCGGGATGGCAAGTTCTTGCGCTAATGTATACCTCAGTGCGAAAACACGGAATGCGTAGCAGTGATAATCCGGGTTTTCGCATCGCGTTTGCATAAACTCACATGAAAACTTGAATGAAATCAGTTGTTTACTAAAATTCTCGTGCTGGCACAATATCTGCTAATCAGTACGCGTAGGAAAAAATCAAATCAAAACCCAGGAGACAAAGATGTTCAAAAAGATTTTGCTTGCCAGCCTTATTACTTCCGGATTGTTTGCCAGTGTTGCCCAGGCTCAGGAGGTTGTCAGGCTGGGTAACCTCAAATTCGCTCATTACGGCGCAGTTTCCTATATCAAGGAAATCGCTCCCAAATGCGGCATCAAGGTAGAAGAGCGCGTATTCGCCAAAGGCCTTGATGCCATGCAGGCCGTGATTGCCGGCGAGCTGGATGTAGGAGCAGTCTCTTCAGAGGCAACCATATCAGCCCGTGCCAGTGGTGCACCGATATACCTGGTCGCCGGTTTTGCCAAAGGCGGCGCCCGCCTGGTAGGGCGTGCTGATCTGGGCATGAAGACCGTCAAGGATTTAAAAGGCAAGAAAGTTGGTGTGACCCGTGGTGGTATCCAGGATATCTTGCTGGCAGCCGAGCTGTCACAACACGGCCTGACTTATTCCGATCAACCAGGCAAGGATGTGCAAATCATTTACCTCGGTTTCCCTGACCTGAACCAGGCTCTGCTGGGTAAAAATATCGACGCGATCATGCAGTCCGAGCCTTATTCTTCCCAGGCTATCAACAAGGGTTTTGGCAATGAAATCATCAAGCCTTACGATACCCCGATAGGCGAACCAGTCCGTACCATGGTCATGACCGAGAAGTTCTATAAAGAGCGTCGCCCGGTTGCTGAAAAATTCATGCGCTGTTTTGTTGAGGCGACCAAGACCTTTATCGACAATAAAGAGCTGGCTGAAAAATATGTACGTGAAAACATGTTCAAAGGTCAAATCAGTCACGAAGACTTTGTCAATGCCATCGAAAACTCACCTTATTCGTATGACATAACACCAGAGCATATACAGATCACCACCGATCTGATGCAAAAATATGGCGTAGGCAGAATGGCCAAACCACCTGTTGCCAAGGATTGGGTGAAAACTGATCTGCTGGATCAGGCCAAAAAGTCTTTGAGTATCAAGTAAGTCCCTGCGACATCAGTGATCGTGGCAATGCCTGACAGCATCTGCCACGACACAATCAAATATTTCTAAGGAAGAGCAATGAAAAAGAATTGGCGTATATTTGGCGCAGGACTGATTGTGCCCATTGTATTAATACTTGTCTGGCATACCTTCACGGTCCGGGGCTGGGTCAACCCGCAGATGCTGCCAGCACCACTGGATGTATTAAAGAAGTGGATAGAGTATGGCAGCCCGAGAGAAGCATTTAACCCGGCAGTAGAGAGTTGGCTATCCTGGATATTTTCAGGCGAGATGGTACGCGATATCATGGGCAGTATGTATCGTGTGTTCGCTGGCTTTTTGATTGGCACGATGCTGGCCCTGCCATTAGGTTTGATCATGGGTACCAATCAACGGATTTTTGTCTTGTTGAATCCTTTGGTTCAATTGCATCGCCCCATTCCACCGATTGCGTTTACTCCTCTGGCTATTTTGTGGTTCGGTTTGGGTGACGCTCCTGCGATTTTCCTGATTTCGATAGGCGCATTTTTCCCTGTGCTCATGAATACCATCGCTGGCGTGCATCATGTCGATAGCATTTATATCCGCGCTGCGCGCAATCTAGGGGCAAATCAGTTCACCATGTTTTTGCGCGTCATTTTGCCTGCTGCCGTGCCTTACATTTTATCTGGCGTGAGAATTGGTATAGGTAGCGCCTTCATTTGCGTGATCATCGCTGAAATGCTCGCTGTGAATAATGGTATAGGTTTCCGGATTCAGGAAGCGCGTGAATACTTCTGGACCGATAAAATTATTGCAGGCATGTACACCATCGGTTTCCTGGGTCTGGCAATTGATATTGCAATGAATAAACTAAATAATTACTTGCTGCGTTGGCATCGTGGATTGGAGAGCTGAGATGAATAAGACACATATAAAAATCCAGGGCGTGAATAAGATTTTCAAGACTGTGGATAAAGAAGTTGTCGCACTCAAGAATATTGAGCTGGATATTCCGGAAGGACAATTCGTTTGTTTACTGGGACCTTCAGGCTGCGGGAAATCTACCCTGCTCAATGCTGTGGCTGGTTTTTCACTGCCAACTTCAGGCACGATTACCGCCAATAACATCGTCGTCAATGCCCCAGGTCCAGACCGTGGCATGGTGTTCCAGGAATATGCATTGTTCCCCTGGATGACGGTGGAGCAGAACATCGCCTTTGGCCTGGAAATCAAGGGCATGGCCAAGGCAGAAATTCAGCAGCGTGTTGCCAGCCTGCTGGCTATGCTGGGTCTGAGTGATTTCAAGGCACGCTTTCCCAAGGATTTGTCTGGCGGTATGCGTCAGCGCGTTGCAATTGCCCGTGTATTGGCGCTGGATTCGCCTATCATGTTAATGGATGAACCCTTCGGTGCGCTGGATGCCCTGACACGCCGTAACTTGCAGGATGAGTTGCTGCGCATCTGGTCAGAACTGAAGAAAACCATCATCTTTGTTACCCATAGTATAGAAGAGGCAATTTACCTGGCTGACCGTATCATCGTCATGACTTACCGGCCAGGTACGGTGAAAAAAGACCTGATCGTTGAGCTGCCACGTTCGCGCGACCCTTCTGATCCTGGCTTCAATGCCTTGAAGCGTGAACTTGGTCAACTGGTTATGGAAGAGCAGCAAAGACATCACAATGATGAATTGAAGATGGCGGCAGTGGATTGAGCAGTAAATAGAAACTAGTAGCCTGGACGCGCCCATAAAAATCATAAGGAGAGACATCATGCTGAAATTCGTACGAATGGTAGTAGCGGGATTGGTTTTCTTGTTGGGCGCGTCCAGTCATGCGCAAAATGCCCATGGCACGGCGCCTGAGGCAGTCGCCATGGTGCAAAAAGTCATTGCCAGTATCAAGGCGAACGGTAAGGAAAAGACTTTTGCTGACGTCAATAATTTGCAGGGGCCTTTCCGTGACCGCGACCTGTATGTCACCATCAATGATATGAATGGCAAGAATCTGGCGCACGGTGCAAATGCCAAGATGCAGGGCAAGGACTTGATGGATTTAAAAGATGCCGATGGCAAGCTGTTTGTACGCGAACGTATGGAGCTCGCCAAAACCAAGGGTAAGGGTTGGCAAGACTATAAGTTTGTCAATCCTGTCTCGAAACAGATAGAACAAAAATCCATGTACTTTGAAAAGTATGAAGACATCGTTATCAACTGTGGTATCTATAAGTAAGCGCTTGTGACAGCGTCGCCTGTTGACAGTGCCCGTCACCGGCGCCTGATCTTTATTTGCGTGGTGGTGGTATGCATTGCGCTGGTGGTCGCCAGTTATTTTGTGGCGGCCAGCATTGCCAGGGACAATAGTCGTCAGGCCGGTGACAGGCAGTTGCAGATCATTGCGCTGGATATAGAATCTGTACTTGAGCGTTACGAAACCCTGCCTTTTGCGATTTCATACCTGCCCATGACGGCAGAGGCTTTGTTGCACAAGGAAGATGGCAAGCTGACGCAGGCCCTGAACCTGAGTTTGCAAGAACTGGCAGAGCAAGCCAAAGTCGCTGCCATCTACCTCATGGATGTGCAGGGTAATACCATCGCCGCCAGTAACTGGAATACTGAACAAACCTATCTGGGCCAGAACTTTGCTTTCAGGCCCTATTTTTCTGAAGCCTTAAAACAGGTCAAGCCCGGACATTTTTATGCGATAGGCAATACCACCAATATCCCTGGCTATTTTATTTCCCAGCCCGTGTATCCACCCGGCAGCAAACGTGGCAGCCAGGCACCGATAGGCGTGATCGCCGTCAAGATTATCCTCAACGAATTTGAGCAAGCCTGGGGCAGTAGTGAAGAACCCATCGCACTCAGCGACAGACATGGCGTCGTGTTTTTAAGTAACCGCGCCTCCTGGAAATACCATAGCCTTCAAAACCTGTCGCCTGTTGTGCAGCAGGATTTAAAGGCGACTTTGCAATACGGTGGCAAGCACATAGAATCCATTGCCCAATTGCCGCTGAAAGACAAGAAAGGCTATGACGACTATCTGCAAAGACCGATAGGCCGTTTGAACTGGCAGTTGATGTTATTCCCTGATCAGGGGAAAGCGGTGCGGGCGGGTTTGCAATCTGCGCTGGTGGTGGCTTTGATACTAGGCATAGCGCTGGCCTTTGCTGCCGTGTTTGACCAGCGCCGCCGCAGGTTGGAAGAAGGCCGCCTGGCGCAACGTGCCCTGAAGAAGGCAGCAGATGAACTGGAACTGCATATCGCCGAGCGCACCCGGCAATTGACGCAGGCGAATGCAGAGCTTGAAAGCCGCTACCTGACACTCAAGCAGACTGAAAACCTGCTGCGCTCTACCCAGAATGAAATGGTGCAGGCTGGCAAACTGGCCATGCTGGGCCAGATGGCTACCGGCATCACCCATGAATTGAATCAGCCACTGACCGCCATACGCGCCTTTGCCGATAACGCCATCACCTTCATGAACCGTGGTAAGGCTGAGCAGGTTTTGGCAAATCTGGAGCATATCAGCCACGCCAGTGAGCGCATGGGCAGCATCATTGCCCAGCTCAAGGGTTTTGCCCGGAAGAGCCCTAACGCGATTGCCGAAGTCGATGTGCAGACAGCCATTCAGTCCGCGGTCAGTTTGTTGCGCAGCGAAACTGACAGGCGTGGCGTCAAATTAAGTGTGCATGTAGATGAGCCCGCCCGGGTGCTGGGTGATACCGTCAGGATAGAACAGGTTTTGATCAACCTGATACGCAATGCACTGGATGCGGTAGAAAACAGCCCAGTCAGGGAAGTAGATGTCAGGCTTAGTAGCGAACAGGGCATGGCCAGAATCACGATAGCAGACACAGGTACGGGCATACCCGAGCATGTGGCCGGCCATTTGTTTGAACCATTTTTTACGACAAAGGAAATTGGCCAGGGATTGGGCCTGGGGCTGGCGATTTCCTCTTCCATCGTGCAGGCCATGAATGGCAGCCTGGTAGCAGATAACCGCCCGGAAGGTGGCGCTGAATTTACAGTCTGTATCCCGCTGGCTGATCAGGCGAGTACAAGTTAGTACAGACTGATCGCGCATGACTGTATATATAGTTAAGGAAACAGTATGACTCAAATGCTCGCTATATTAATAGAGGATGAGCAGGCAGTGCGCCTGGCAACGACCCAGACGCTGGAGCTCGGTGGTTTTGAAGTGCAGGCCTGCGCCAGTGCAGAACTGGCCGATGCTTATATCAAGGCAGGCTATGCCGGCATTATCGTCACTGATGTACGCTTGCCGGGCAAGTCTGGCCTGGACGTATTGGAAAAAGTGCGCGGCATTGATGCCGAGCTGCCTGTCATTATTATTACTGGTCATGGCGACGTCAGCATGGCGGTAGAAGCCATGCGCCATGGTGCTTACGATTTTCTGGAAAAACCTTTCGCGGCTGAACGCCTGCTTGACGCCTGCCTGCGCGCCCAAGAAAAGCGGCGGCTGGTCATGGAAAACCGCAAGCTCAAATTATCCTGGCTCAATCATGCGGCCACACCAGACCTGATAGGCCAAAGTCCGCAGATAGAAAAAGTCAGGAAATTCATACAAAGCATAGGCCCGACACAGGTTGATGTCTTGATCAATGGTGCGACCGGTTCCGGCAAGGAAGTGGTGGCGCGGCAATTGCATCTGGCCAGTGGCTGCAAGGGCGAATTTGTCGCCATCAATTGCGGTGCCTTGCCAGAGTCTGTTTTCGAAAGCGAGATTTTCGGTCATGAAGCTGGGGCTTTCACCAGTGCGCAGAAACGCCGCATAGGCAAGCTGGAATATGCACAGGGTGGTACGGTATTTCTTGATGAAATTGAAAGTATGCCGCTGAACCTGCAAATCAAATTGCTCAGGGTTTTGCAAGAGCGCAGTCTCGAAAGACTGGGTGGCAATCAATTGATCGCGCTGGATTGCCGCATCATAGCCGCCACCAAAATGGATTTGCTCAAGCTCAGCGCACAAGGACAATTCCGCGAAGACTTGTACTACCGCCTCAGCGTCGTCACCATGCATTTGCCCAGGCTGAATGAAAGGCGCGAAGATATTCCTTTGCTGTTATCGTATTTTGTACAGCGGGCAGCGTTGCGTTATCAAAAGCAAGCGCCGCTGTTATCTCCTATTCACATGCAGCAATGGATGCAGGCAGACTGGCAGGGCAATGTACGTGAGTTGCGCAATTTCGCCGATCAACTGGTACTGGGAGTGGCTGAATTTGCGGATCTGCCCGCTCCTCATACCGGACAAGTCCAGGCGATGGCTGCTTACAGCCTGCCTGAAAAACTGGATGTGTATGAAGCCAGCCTGATACAGGTTGCACTGGAAAAGAGCGCCAATAATGTAGCAGCCGCTGCCGAAGCGCTGGGCATACCCAAGAAAACCCTGTACGACAAGATGAAAAAATATCAAAAAACCTTGTCATCAATCAATCCGCTGGCAAGTTAGGGCGCACTTGTGGAAACTGCTGAACATGCATAATCCGACTTTTCATGCGACATGGTGTAAACTTGTCCCATGCAAATCTATCTATCATTCCTTGCCGCTGCTTTATATATATCGAGCATAGTCTTGCCAGGACGCTGGCTGACGCTGTCAAATGCCGTCAGTGCCCTGGCCTGGCTGACACATGGCATGGCTTTGTGGCTGACAATCTTCCCTGATCACGCACTCAGGGTGGGCTTTGCTGTGATGTTATCTGCAGCTCTGTGGGTATCTGTGTTTGTCTGCTGGCTGGAAAACCGCAACTCTTCCCTCGATGGCCTGCGTCTGTTACTGATGCCTAATGCCGCCGTGATGGCAGTCTTGCCCAGTTTTTTTCCGGGCAGCTTGATTGCGCTGGCGGGCAAGACTGCCATGTTCCCCTGGCATGTGGTGGTTGCCATGCTGGCCTATAGCACACTGACGATCGCGGCTTTTCATGCTGTCGTCATGACAGTGCAAGACAAGCATCTGCATCAATTACGCAGGGTGAAAAAGGTGGAATGGCTCAATACTCTGATAGACAGGCTGCCTGCCTTGCTGACCATGGAAAAAATACTGTTCCGTTTTGTCCTGCTTGGTTTTGTTTTATTGACACTGACTGTCTTTTCAGGCGTGATATTTTCAGAGCAGGTGCTGGGTGTTGCTTTTAAATGGGATCACAAAACCTTGCTGTCTCTGCTGTCCTGGTTACTGTTCGCGATTTTGCTGACCGGGCGCTACTGGCGTGGCTGGCGCGGTAAAACAGTATTAAGTTTCACTCTTTCAGGATTCATCACCTTGTTGCTGGCTTATGTAGGCAGCCGTTTTGTGCTGGAAGTCTTGTTGCACAGGAGTCTGTCATGAGGTTGCTGTTCTGGCTGGGCTTGGTGATACTGGTTATCCTGGCTTTGAAGAAGAAAGCGCAGCCTCCAGCTACCAGGTCTGGTAATCCAGAGCGCCCCCTGAACCCGGAAAATGCCGGTTCACAGAATGCCGCATCTGCTGAAAACATGGTCTGCTGCGCACATTGCCAGATCTATTTGCCCGCATCAGAGGCAGTGCAGCGCGCCGGTCAGGTTTACTGCAGTCAAGAACATGCTGACCTTGCATGAGCCTGCCAGCCGCCAGGACATCCATGTCTGAAACCTACCAGGAAGTGTCTGAACCGTCACACTCATTCTGGCGCTCACTGCAAACGCTGAACGCCTCGCGTATCGTGGTGGCGGCGAGCTTGCTGATCTTGCTGAGTTTGCGCAGTGGTAAAGACATCTGGACCAGTGAACATTTGTTTGGACGTGATATTGGCCTGGCGTATTTGTCAGTGGCTATTGGCTTTGTGGTGCTCAAGCAATTGTACCCACGCCGTTTCATGTGGCAACTGACGACTCAGATACTGCTGGACATCATCATCATCTCCACCATGTATCTGGCGAGTGGTGGTAGCAAGAGCGGCCTGGGCATTTTATTTTTGTTCCCGCTGGCAGGTGCAGCGATACTGAGCCCGCTACTCTGGTCTTTCTTTTTTACGTCCATCGTCGTCCTGTTTTTATTGGGAGAGAGTGTTTATCATTATCTGCAACAGATAGATGGGGCTCCCTTTTCACAATCAGGTTTATATGGCGCCGCCTATTTTGCGGTGGTGTCTGTCGTCAACCGGTTAGCACACAATCTTATCAACCAGGAACAACTGGCAGTACAACGTGGTAACGCACTCGCCATACAACAGGCCATCAATCAACTGGTGATTGCCGACATGGGCGACGGCATCCTGGTGCTGGACCAGAATGGTTGCATGTTTGAGATCAATCCCGCAGCGGCGCGCATGCTGGGAGGCAATCTCAGCAAAGAAATGATAGGCACAGAATTGGGGAGCATAGCTGCTTTGCGCCCGATTGTTGAAGTATTGAGCAATATGCAGGCGCGCCCCAGCTTGCCTGACCGCCGCAAGGAAGAAGAAATTTCCTTCGTGTCGATACGCTGTTATCTCGACGACCCCAAACCTGAACTGGGTGAAATGGCAGCCGATACCGCCACCAGGGAACGCAATGAACGAGAACGCCCGCATTTCATCACGCACTTGAAATTGCGTTTTGTTTCTATCAAGGGTGTTAATGCTGGTGGCTTGAAAGAGCGCAATGGCAGCTATACCATCGTCTTCATGCAAGATGTGTCAGATATAGAAAATCAGGCGCAGCAACTCAAACTGGCATCCATGGGCCGCCTGACGGCCAGCATTGCCCACGAAGTGCGTAATCCGCTGTCGTCAATTTCTTATGCTGCCTCCTTATTGAATGAGGACATGTGTCACCCTGGCCAGGAAAATAAACAGGCACAACGCTTGCTGAAGATTGTTGATGACAATGTGTCACGCCTGAACCAGCTCATAGAAGATATCCTGAAGCTTTCTCGCAAGGCGCAATCGGATGTGGAACCTTATCTGGTGATGGACCAGATTGAAGAAATGGTCAGGGATTTTATAGAAACACGTAACTTGCCGGTTGATTTTATTGCAGTATTGAAAAATGAAAACTTCCTCGTCAACTTTGATCCCAGTCATTTGCGCGAAGTGGTGTTGAATCTTTTGTCGAATGCCATACGCTATGCCAGTGGGCAAACAGCCAGTATCAAACTGTTTGCCTATATTAATAGTAGCGGGCGGCAAGAGTTGCATATACAAGATGATGGACCAGCGATTCCGTATGAGGTCAGGTCGCATTTGTTTGAGCCGTTTTACACTACTTCACGTATGGGCACTGGCCTGGGCTTGTATATGGCAAGGGAGTTGTGTTTGAATAACCATGCCTTGCTCGATTATGAATACAGGGTTGAAGAAACCGAAGAAGGCAAGACCGAGCCCAGCGGGCGTTTTGTAATTAATTTCTCTGGATATAGTGCATGAGTATGATTGAAGCTGCGGCCTGTCCCCGCATCCTGGTAGTGGATGATGAGGCGCATCTGCGCGAACTGCTGGAGATTACCCTCATCAAAATGGGGCTGGATGTCGATAGCGCAGAAACCCTGGCACTGGCCCGCGCCCATCTGAGCAAGCGTAGCTATGCACTGGTACTGACCGATATGCGTCTGCCGGACGGCTCGGGTATGGAGCTGGTACAGGAAGTCAGTGCACTATATAAAAATACGCCTATCGCCGTGATTACCGCTTTTGGTAGCGCCGACAATGCCGTGGTTGCCTTGAAGGCCGGTGCTTTCGACTATGTCTCCAAGCCAGTGGCGCTTGACCAGTTGCGCAAACTGGTCAGGTCGGCCCTGCAAACCAATGAGGTTCAAAAAGTACAACTGGCGACGCCGGAAAAACTGAACGTTCCCGCCAGTTCTTTCATGATAGGCCAGTCACAAGGCATGCAAGAGGTCAGGGCACAGATCAGTCGTCTGGCACGAAGCATGGCACCGGTTATTATTACCGGCGAATCGGGTAGCGGCAAGGAGTTGGCGGCGCGCGAAATACACACTAGCAGTGCCAGGGCCGATAAACCTTTTATCGCCGTCAATTGCGGGGCAATCCCCGAGACCTTGATGGAAGCTGAATTCTTTGGTTACAGAAAAGGTGCATTTACCGGTGCGGCTGATGACAGGGAAGGTTTTTTTCAGGCTGCCAACGGCGGCACCCTGATGCTTGATGAAGTAGCCGACCTGCCTTTGCCCATGCAAGTCAAGTTGCTGCGTGCCATACAGGAACGACGGGTACGCAAGGTAGGTGCGACCGTGGAAGAGGCGGTCGATGTGCGCATCATCAGTGCGACCCATCAGAACCTGGCGATCTGTGTAGAAGAAGGGCGCTTCCGGCAAGACTTGTATTACCGCCTGAATGTCATTGAATTGCACTTGCCACCCCTGCGCGAAAGACTGGAGGATATTGTCGAGCTGTCGCGCAATATCCTCAAAAAACTGACCGGCAACGATGTTGATATGTCAGTAGAGGCAATTGATGCATTGATCAGTTATGACTTTCCCGGCAATGTGCGTGAGCTGGAAAACATACTGGAACGTGCAGTCGCTTTTGCCAATGATGGCTGCATAGAGGTCAGCGACCTGGCCTTGCGCGGAACCAGGAAGTTGCCTGAGCTGCCGGTAGTGCAACCGGTACCTACTGCCGTTATCAGTAATCAAGGTCAGGCTGTTATGGATACACCTCCTGTTATAGTGCAGGATGTATTCGCCGCCCCGGGCTTGCCTTGTTCGCTGCCTGACTATCTTGAAAGCGTGGAGCGCGAAATGATACGCCGTGCCCTGCACCAGACCCGCAACAACCGGACCCAGGCGGCAGAATTGCTGGGCGTCAGCTTCCGGCAACTGCGCTACCAGATACAAAAATTGAAGATACAGGAATAAATGATTTAGTTCCCTTTTTAACGACCCAGGCCGACAGTGTCTGGGTTTTTGCCTGCTTGCGGCCTGTCCGTCTTAGCCCCAAGACCACAATCATCCTCGCTTCATTGATCTCACTGCCGACACTTTCTTATTTCCTTTTTGGATGCGTTTGTCATGTAACTGCAAGACCTTGCGCCTAGCATGATTTGTCACGTTAGTGGCCGCTCTCGGCTGGACTTACGCATTTCTGTGCTTTGCGAAAGTCAACACCCCGTACACATATTTACAGAAAAAATAATTCAATTAATTAAATAAAAAGCGGTTGCATATCGCCTGTTGGGGCACTAGAATTAGGGCAAATAAAAATTAGCGTACTAGATGTAGTGGTTTTCAGAATTTGTTTGTTTTCTTGCCTTGCTTCAATTTCCCTCATGTTTTGCAATTGAATTTGTGTCTGATGTAAACAAAATAAACCGGATTTGGCGAATTTTCGCCGCATCCGGCTGTAAGCCTTGCTGCACCTTACTTGCTTAACTGCCTAGTCGCTTCACTGTTTAACCCCCATGCCCGGCAAAGTCGTCGCACCTCAACTTTGCTGGCAAAAAATAACACCGCATCCGGAGGATCAATGCACTCTTCTATTGAAACATCTACCACGTCCAAGCCAGAACTTGGGTCGGTTTTGAATATGGCAACAACACCTGTCACTAACAGCCACAGCAACTATAGCGAATACCGCATCATTCGCCGTAATGGTTCAGTGGTTGGTTTCGAACCGTCCAAAATCGCCATCGCCATGACCAAGGCGTTTCTGGCAGTGAATGGTGGACATGGTGCAGAATCTGCCCGGGTACGTGAACTGGTAGAGCAACTGACAGCCAGCGTGGTGGCAGCCTTGCTGCGCCGCCAGCCTGCCGGTGGTACTTTTCATATAGAAGATGTGCAAGACCAGGTTGAGTTGGCGCTGATGCGCTCAGGCGAACATGATGTCGCCCGTTCATATGTTTTGTACCGCGCCAAACGCATGGAAGAACGCCGCCGCGTCAATGATGCGCCTGGCCATGCAGAAGCCGCTGTGCCGCAATTGCACGTCATTGTTGACGGCCAGTCCCGTCCACTGGACGTGGCAGAAGTACGCAAGATGATTGCCGCTGCCTGCCTGGGTCTCGACAAGCTGGCTGATCCCGATGCGATTCTGGCAGAGACCTTGAAAAACCTGTACGACGGCGTACCGGTAGAAGAATTGTATAAATCCGCCATCCTGGCTGCCCGCGCGCTAATGGAAAAAGAGCCGGCCTACAGCCAGGTCACGGCTCGTTTGCTGCTGCATACAGTCCGCAAAGAGGTGTTTGGCAAAGAAGTGGCGCAACAGGATGCCGCAGCAGAATACCTTGATTATTTCCCTAGATTTATCAAGAAGGGCATAGAAGCCGATTTGCTGGATGCCAAACTGGGTCAGTTTGATTTGAAGAAACTGGCAAATGCCCTGGTTGCTGACCGCGATCTGCAATTTGGTTATATTGGTCTGCAAACTTTGTATGACCGTTACTTCCTGCATGTACGCGGTACCCGCATAGAAATGCCTCAGGCTTTCTACATGCGTGTAGCGATGGGCTTGTCCCTGAATGAAATCGACCGCGAAACCCGCGCCATAGAATTTTACAATCTGCTGTCCAGCTTTGACTTCATGAGCTCGACACCTACCTTGTTCAATTCCGGCACACAACGCTCACAACTGTCTTCCTGCTACCTGACCACAGTTGCCGATGACCTCGATGGCATCTACGAAGCCATCAAGGAAAATGCTTTGCTGGCAAAATACGCCGGTGGCCTGGGCAATGACTGGACACCAGTACGCTCACTCGGCGCGCATATTAAAGGCACCAATGGTAAATCTCAGGGTGTTGTGCCTTTCCTCAAAGTTGTCAATGACACGGCAGTCGCTGTTAACCAGGGCGGTAAGCGCAAAGGCGCGGTGTGCGCCTACCTGGAAACCTGGCACATGGACATCGAAGAATTCCTCGACCTGCGCAAAAACACAGGCGATGATCGCCGCCGTACGCATGACATGAATACCTCGAACTGGATTCCTGACCTGTTCATGAAGCGTGTCATGGAAAAAGGCGACTGGACTTTGTTCTCCCCATCCGATGTGCCTGACCTGCATGACAAATTTGGTAAGGCTTTCGAACAGGCTTATGTCGCTTATGAAGCAAAAGCAGCCAAGGGCGAACTGACTCTGTCCAAAAAAATCCCGGCGCTGGACTTGTGGCGCAAGATGCTGTCCATGCTGTTTGAAACTGGCCATCCATGGATCACTTTTAAAGATCCTTGCAATATCCGTTCGCCACAACAGCACGTCGGCGTGGTCCATAGCTCCAATTTGTGCACAGAAATCACCCTGAACACCAACGACAGTGAGATCGCGGTATGTAATCTGGGTTCGGTCAACATGCCTGCCCACATGAAAGACGGTAAGCTGGATCACATTAAATTACAAAAAACTGTGCGTACAGCGATGCGTATGCTGGATAACGTCATCGACATCAACTACTATGCAGTGAAGAAGGCGCGCGATTCCAATCTGCGTCACCGTCCTGTCGGTATGGGTATCATGGGTTTCCAGGATTGCCTGCACATGATGCGCATCCCTTATGCATCGATGGATGCTGTACAGTTCGCTGATACTTCCATGGAAGCCGTCTGCTATTACGCTTATTGGGCATCGACAGAACTGGCTGAAGAGCGTGGCCGTTACAGTTCTTACCCTGGCTCTTTGTGGGACCGTGGCATCCTGCCGCAAGATTCCCTGAAGATGCTGGCCGAAGAACGCGGCGGTTATCTGGAAGCTGACTTCTCGGAAACCATGGACTGGTACCCATTGCGTGACCGCATCAAGAAATTTGGCATGCGCAATTCCAATTGCGTGGCGATTGCGCCGACTGCAACAATTTCTAACATTATTGGTGTGGCCGCCTGTATCGAGCCGACTTACCAGAACCTGTATGTGAAGTCGAATCTGTCCGGTGAATTTACCGAGATCAATGAACACCTGGTGCGCGATCTGAAAGAGCGCGGCATGTGGGACGAAGTCATGATCTCTGACCTGAAATACTTTGACGGCAGTCTGGCCCGTATCGACCGCATCCCGGAAGATCTGCGTGCCCTTTATGCAACTGCATTTGAAATCAGCCCATCCTGGCTGGTCGAGGCAGCTGCGCGTCGTCAAAAATGGATAGATCAGGCGCAGTCCCTGAACATCTATATGGCAGGCGCATCAGGCAAGAAACTGGATGAGACTTACAAGCTGGCCTGGTTGCGTGGTTTGAAAACCACTTACTACCTGCGTACCATAGGTGCAACGCATACTGAAAAATCCACCAGCAAAACCGGTGCATTGAATGCGGTAGGTGTCGATGGTAATGGTGGTACTTATGGTGCAGCAGCAACTGGCAGCAGCGCAGCAGCTCAGGAAACTGATGGCCCGGCCTGCATGTTGCGTCCTGGTGACGCCGGTTTCGAAGAATGCGAAGCCTGCCAATAAGTGTCAAAAAGTAAGTGTCAAAAATTGCGGGAAGAAGCGTTGCTTCTTCCCTCTGAAGAATAAGCTGTTACAAAAGTAAGGAAATAAATAATGTTATCTTGGGATGATGAAGTCAAGCCGGCAGCTCCGGCACCACGTCAGGTCACTGGCCAGGATTTGCAGCCTCGCCTGCAGACTCAGGATATTGCCCTCAATCCTGCGCTGGTCAGCAAGCCAGTGCCAGTCGCCGCAGAAGATGTGGCCCGCCGCGTGAACGCTGCCGACAAGCGCATCATCAATGGTACTACCGACGTCAATCAACTGGTTCCCTTCAAATACAAATGGGCCTGGGATAAATATCTGGCAGGTTGCGCCAATCACTGGATGCCACAAGAGATCAATATGCAACGTGATATTGAACTCTGGAAAGACCCAAATGGTCTGACAGAAGATGAGCGCCGTTTAGTAAAACGTAATCTTGGTTTCTTTGTGACTGCCGATTCTCTGGCTGCCAACAATATCGTACTCGGCACCTACCGCCATATCACGGCACCGGAATGCCGCCAGTACTTGTTGCGTCAGGCATTTGAAGAAGCTATTCATACCCACGCTTATCAATACATCGTTGAATCGCTGGGTCTGGATGAGGCAGAAATTTTCAATGCCTATAATGAAGTTGATTCTATCCGCGACAAGGATCAGTTCCTGATTCCTTTCATCGACGTGTTAACCGATCCTGCATTCAAGACTGGCACCACCGAGGCAGATCAGACTTTGCTGAAGTCCCTGATCGTTTTTGCCTGCCTGATGGAAGGCCTGTTTTTCTATGTCGGCTTCACACAAATTCTGGCGCTTGGCCGTCAAAATAAAATGATGGGTGCGGCAGAACAATATCAATACATCTTGCGCGATGAATCGATGCACTGCAATTTTGGGATCGATTTAATCAATACAATTAAGATGGAAAATCCGCATTTGTGGACGCCAGCATTTCGCGATGAAATTAAATCGTTGTTTTTGCGTGCTGTGGAGTTGGAATATCGTTACGCAGAGGATACAATGCCGCGTGGAGTGCTCGGTTTGAATGCGCCAATGTTCAAAGGTTATTTACGGTTCATTGCAAATCGCCGCGCACAACAAATTGGTCTCGAAACGCTGTTCCCTCAGGAAGAAAATCCTTTCCCTTGGATGAGTGAAATGATAGACCTGAAAAAAGAGCGCAACTTTTTCGAGACACGTGTGATTGAGTATCAAACTGGTGGAGCCCTCAACTGGGAATAAGCGCTGAAGACAGCGACCACCAAAATCCGGATCAGGGATTTCTGATCAAGTAGTGCGAGCAGGTTGATTGAAGTTTTTAATGTGATGTTGAATTTGGGCTTGCAAGACCCCAGATAGAAAAGGCAGCCACAAGAATTCATCAAATCAGGAAACGCCGCAAGCTGTCAGTATCCCCCGGGATTGCTCATGATTTGCACAAGATGTAAAACGCGAGAGGCCTCACCAAACTGAATGGACAGTCATAGACAACATTGTTTTGAACTGTTAGTGCCGCAATACCTGGCTACACTGGGTATTGTGGCTATTGGTTTTTGTATTTCGCAAAAGAATACCGGCGTCTGCAATTAATGCAGGCGTTTTTGGGTTTGCCGCCAGGCGAGGAGCCGGCATTAAGCAGCATTAAGCAAACCAGGATGGCTGAAGTGCCCCATCAATAGAGGGGATGGAGCAGTTCGGCCGGTGCAGAATTCATTAGCGCAAACAGCGATCATGTTTGTGCCGATGAATAATCCGCTTGAATGGATCGAGCGGATTTAATTTTTATCTGATTTTTTCCATCTCAATCGAAGGAGAAACAAAATGGCAACAGCACCACAACCGTCCCCGGACGAACCAGCAGCAGCAAAGAAACCTGCTGCAAAAAAAGCCGCAGCTAAAACAGCAAAACCAGCTGCAAAAAAAGTAGCCGCCAAGCCAGCAGCTAAAGCTGCAGCAAAACCGGCAGCAAAGGCAGCAGCCAAGCCAGCAGCTAAAGCGACTAAGGCAGCAGCCAAGCCAGCAGCTAAAGCGACTAAGGCAGCAGCCAAGCCAGCAGCTAAAGCGACTAAGGCAGCAGCTAAGCCAGCAGCAAAAGCGACTAAGGCAGCAGCTAAGCCAGCCGCTAAAGCGACTAAGGCAGCAGCTAAACCAGCCGCTAAAGCGACTAAGGCAGCAGCTAAGCCAGCCGCTAAAGCGACTAAGGCAGCAGTTAAACCAGCAGCTAAAGCGACTAAGGCAGCAGCCAAGCCAGCCGCTAAAGCGACTAAGGCAGCAGCTAAACCAGCCGCTAAAGCGACTAAGGCAGCAGCCAAGCCAGCCGCTAAAGCGACTAAGGCAGCAGCTAAGCCAGCCGCTAAAGCGACTAAGGCAGCAGCTAAACCAGCAGCGAAAAAAGCAGCAGCTAAGCCAGCAGCAAAAGCCACTAAGGCAGCAGCTAAGCCAGTAGCGAAAAAAGCAGCAGCTAAGCCAGCAGCAAAAGCGACTAAGGCAGCAGCTAAACCAGCGGCTAAAGCAACTAAGGCAGCGGCTAAGCCAGCAGCAAAAGCTACCAAGGCAGCAGCCAAGCCAGCCAAGGCAGCGGCTAAACCAGCAGCAAAAGCTGCTGCCAAGCCAGCCAAAGCAGCGAAGCCAGCAGCAGCGAAGCCAGCAGCAAAAAAAGCGGCGGCTAAGCCAGCCGCTAAAAAGGCCGCTCCAGCAAAACCAGCGACACCTGATGCAAAAACAGTTGTAAGTCCAAATGCAGCATGGCCTTTCCCAACTGGTAATCGCCCAGCATAATCTTTGATATGCTTGGTGGCCTGGTTTTATTCAGGCACAATACCCACTGTCTGATTCGTCATGCAGTGGGTTTTTTTTAAGGGTGTGCCGTGTTACTGAATAATTTAATTTATGTCATCAAAGCCGTCACAGGGGTATTTGCCGGCTTTTTGTTACTGCGTTTCTGGATGCAGGCACAACGCATACGGCCGCCAGCATCAATGGCGCAAGCCATTTTTAAATTGACTGACTGGCTGGTACATCCTATCCGCCGTGTTATTCCCGGTTTTGCTGGTTATGACTGGGCGACACTGATAGGTGCCTTGCTGGTTGCCCTGGCGACAGCGGGTTTTATCGTCTGGCTGGTGCTGCCTGTATTCATGGTTGAGCAGGTTTTCATCATGGCAGGCATCATGATGGCGCAATGGATCATTTACGAGATCATGGCCTTGCTGCTGCTGGAGGTATTGTTTAGCTGGGTCAACCCAAGCGCGCCTTTCGCGCCTTTTGTGCGAGCCTTGAACGAGCCCTTTCTGAAACCAGTGAGGAAACTCATCCCTGCCATCGGCGGCCTGGATTTTTCCCCTATGATTATTTTGATCTTGTTGCAGGTCTTGATTAACTCTATCTCCTGAGTCTGGAAAAATAAATTCCAAGGATGAAGTTCTAAAAAACAGCTATCAGTAACCAGGTTTAAAAAACCTGGTTACTGAACCTTGATTTTAGGTACCTTGTTTAGACGCCTAATTTCAGACACTTATTTGGATACTTATTGGGATATTTATTTAGATACTCACTCAGCGCTGGATACGCTGGCAGTGGATTGCCGTATCACCAGTTGCGACTTCAGCATTTCCCGCCTTAATGGTGCCTCAGGATCAACAATGCGGTTGACCAGTATCTGTGCCGTTAGATTACCTATGGCCTGCTTGGGCTGGGCTATCGTCGTCAATGGCGGGGTACTGAACGAGGCCAGGGCAATATCATCGTAACCGATGACGGACAAGGCTTCCGGTATCTTGATGCCAGCCTCATTGGCTGCCCTGATGCCACCTATCGCCATCAAATCATTACTCGCAAAAATGGCTGTGGGCCGCTGTGGCAGCGCCAGCAATTGCTGGAAAGCGTTAAAGCCACCCTGACTGGTAAAGTCGGCATGCAGCAGATATGCGCTATTGAATTCCAGCCCTGCTTCCTGTAGGGCGCGGCGGTAGCCAGTGACGCGGTCACCACTGGGTAACAGGATGTCGGGTCCGGCAACGCAGGCAATACGCTTGTGACCAAGTCCTATCAGATAACGGGTTGCTTCATAGCCACCCTGTTCATGGTCAGCTTCGATAAAGTCAGCTACCACGCCCGACACTTCGCGATCTACCAGCACCTTGGGTATGCCTTCGTCGGCCAGCAATTGCGTCAGCTCTTCATCTGAACCGGAGGACACCAGGATCAGGCCATCGATACGTTTTTCCATCAGCACGCGGATATAGGCCGCCTGCTTCTTTGGATCATCGTAGGAATTGCACAGGATAATGTTATAGCCCAGCTTGAATGAAGCATCTTCTATCCCCTGTATGATTTCGGCAAAATAGGGATTGGAATTATTCGGTATCATCATACCCAGGGTGTGGGTGCGGTCGTTCTTGAGGCTGCGGGCAACAGCGCTGGGGATGTAGCGCAATTCCTGTATCACGGCCAGTACACGTTCGCGTGCATCTTCACTGACGACACGGGTATTATTGATGACGTGAGAAACCGTGGTCGTTGAAACCCGGGCTTTCTCTGCGACTTGCTTCATTGTTGCCATAAGATTCCTGCCTTTCTGTGCCAAGATTATGACGCAGGATGAGGCTCATGGCGCATATTTTCTGTAATAACTATGTACTAATCTATTTGCTAATCGATGTACTAATAATAGAGAGAGATTTCTGATGAACGATCTTGTCATACGCAATGCCAGTTTGCCAGATGGTCGCAAGGGTATCGATATTGCCATTCAGGACGGCCGTATCACAGCCGTTGATGTGGCTTTGCCTGTCAGTGCGGCAGAAAAAATCAATGCCAACGGTAACCTGGTGACACCGCCATTCGTCGATGCCCACTTCCATATGGATGCTGTGCTCAGCTACGGTTTGCCACGGGTTAACCAGTCCGGCACTTTGCTCGAAGGCATAGCCTTATGGGGTGAACTGAAACCCATGCTGACACAAGAAGCGCTGGTCGAGCGCGCCATGCGTTATTGCGACTGGGCGGTGGGGCGGGGTTTGCTGGCAGTGCGCTCGCATGTTGATATCTGCGATGACCGTTTGCTGGCAGTCGAAGCCTTGCTGGAAGTGAAACGCCGCGTTGCCCCTTATCTGGATTTGCAACTGGTGGCCTTTCCACAAGATGGTATCTTGCGTAGCGCAACCGCCATGGATAATCTCAAGCGTTCCATTGCCATGGGTGTCGATGTGGTCGGCGGCATACCGCATTTTGAACGTACCATGGCTGACGGTGCAGAGTCGGTACGACTGCTGTGTGAATTCGCCGCCGACAAAGGCCTGCGCGTGGATATGCATTGCGATGAGTCGGATGATCCTTTGTCGCGCCATATAGAAACCCTGGCTTATCACACGCACAGGCTGGGCATGCAGGGACGTGTAGCCGGTTCGCACCTAACCTCCATGCACTCCATGGACAATTACTATGTCAGCAAATTATTGCCATTGATACGCGAAGCCGGCGTGGCTGCCATCGCCAATCCTCTGATTAATATCACCTTGCAGGGCCGCCACGATACTTATCCCAAGCGCCGCGGCATGACTCGCGTGCCCGAGATGCTGGCGGCAGGCATAGAAGTCGCTTTCGGCCATGACTGCGTGATGGACCCCTGGTACAGCCTGGGTTCTGGTGACATGCTCGAAGTAGCGCAAATGGGCCTGCATGTGGCGCAGATGACAGGGCAGGATGCGATGCGCCAGTGCTTCCAGGCAGTGACCGCCGCGCCCGCACGCATATTGGGCCTGGAAGGATATGGTCTGGAAGTTGGCTGCAATGCCGATCTGGTAATACTCGATGCCAGCGACCCTGTAGAAGCAATACGCTTGCGCGCCACCCGCACCCATGTGCTGCGCCGCGGCAAAATCATTAGCCAGACGCCAGTGCCACATGCGAATTTGAATTTGCCAGGACGGCCAGGGCAGGTGGATTTCAGGTCGAAGAACTGAAGCTACTAGGGTGTGTTGACATATCTACTTTACATGAGGGCTGTTAACTTTTCCGAAAATGTGTTTACATCCTTGAATTTGGGCGAATCAAGGATGTCGAAAATGTTGTTGCGTGACGATCAATGGGCAAGAATAGAGAGGCTGTTGCCTGGACGAACAGGAGGCGGAGGCAGGTCTGGTGGAAATGACAGGCTGTTTATTGAAGCAGTGTTGTGGATAGCCCGCACAGGTAGTCCGTGGCGAGATTTGCCGGTTGAGTTTGGCTACTGGAACACGGTCTATACGCGCTTTGCGCGGTGGTCTGAGCGAGATAGTTGGCAAAGTATTTTTTCTGTGTTGCGAGAAGAAGCTGATTTTGAAGAGGTGTACCTTGATAGCACAGTGGTGAGAGCACACCAACACGCAGCGGGCGCTGCCAAAAAAAAGGAGAGCAAGCTCTTGGCCGTTCTCGATGGGGATTGACTACTAAAATTCATGTATGTGTGGAAGGCTTGGGGCAAGCAGCCCGTTTCCTGCTTACTCGGGGGCATTGTCATGATGTGACGCAAGCAGAGGCATTACTCAAAGACCTACAGCCAGGAGCAGTACTGGCAGACAAAGCTTATGATGCCAATGCTTTGATTGCGCGCATTCAAGAGAGAAATGCTAAGGTTGTGATCCCGTCAAAATCGAACCGGAAAGAGCCAAGAGAAATTGATGCATTTCAGTATCGCAACCGCAATGTAATCGAACGTTTTTTTGCGAGAATCAAACAATTCAGACGAATTGCAACACGCTATGACAAGTTGGCTTCTCGCTTCGCCTCATTCTTCGCTATTGTTGCTTCTTTTGAATGGCTAAAATGATATGTCAACACGCCCTAGTATAGAGCGCTAAAGCAAAGACATGAGCAGAGGTTAGGGCAGCGTGCCATGACACGCTGCTTCATTCTATATTGATCAGAGCTGTGCAAAAGCCTTTTCCGCTGCAGCAATTGTATCGGCAATGATGGCATCATCATGTTGCGCAGAAACAAAGCCCGCTTCAAAAGCAGATGGCGCCAGATAAACGCCCTGGTCCAGCATCAGGTGGAAGAAGTGGTTGAATCTTTCCTTGTCGCTGGCCATCATGGCGGCATAAGAACCTGGTACTTCATTTGCAAAATACAGGCCAAACATGCCACCAACGGCATCTGCGCAGAAGGTGACGCCAGCAGCTTTGGCAGCAGCACTCAGGCCATCCACCAGCTTGCGGGTTTGCGCTGTCAGGTTTTCATAGAAGCCTGCCTGCTGGATAATTTTCAGGGTAGTCATGCCCGCTGCCACCGCAACAGGGTTGCCTGACAAAGTGCCAGCCTGATACACGCCACCCAAAGGTGCCATGTGACCCATCAACTCAGCGCGGCCACCAAAGGCGGCGACCGGCAAACCACCACCGATTACCTTGCCCAGGCAAGTCAGGTCTGCCTGTACGCCATACAATGCCTGCGCACCATGCAGGCCTACACGGAAGCCGCACATCACTTCATCAAAAATCAAAACGCTGCCATGTGCAGTACACAGCTTGCGCATGGTGTCGATGAATTCTTGCGTGGCGCGTATCAGGTTCATGTTGCCGGCGACTGGTTCAACGATGATACATGCGATCTGGTCGCCGATGGACTTGAACACTTCTTCCAGTTGTTCGCAATTATTGTAGTCAAGCACCAGGGTATGTTTGCTGAAGTCTTCAGGCACACCAGCAGAAGTCGGGTTGCCAAATGTCAGCAAGCCACTGCCAGCCTTGACCAGTAAGGAGTCGGCATGACCGTGGTAGCAGCCTTCAAATTTGATGATCTTGTCGCGCTTGGTGGCGCCACGAGCCAGGCGCAGGGCGCTCATGGTGGCTTCGGTGCCGCTGGATACCAGACGCACTTGTTCTATGCTGGGCACGAGTTTGCAGATTTCTTCTGCCATCTCGACTTCACCTTCGGTCGGTGCACCAAAGCTCAGGCCGCGGGCGGCAGCTTCCTGTACTGCGCTGATGACTTCTGGATGGGCATGGCCAACGATGGCCGGGCCCCATGAACCTATGTAATCGATATAGCGCTTGTCTTCTGCATCCCAAAAATAAGGGCCGGCTGCGCGCGTGATAAAACGCGGCGTGCCGCCGACGGAACGAAAAGCCCGTACAGGGGAATTGACGCCACCAGGCGTGGTCTTTTGGGCGCGGGCAAACAGGATGTCGTTTTTGTCGGTCATGATGGAGCTTCAATAAGTAATGATGCAAAGAGGATGTCTGTAAATAAAGACGTATATATTAGTGAGTGCAGTATTGGCTGGCGAATATTGCTTGATGATGACTGGTCGATGATTTCCGGCTGAAGATCAGCTGGCTTCCCTGGCCCAGAAATAACGGTCTGGTATCAACCTGCCCATGCCCAGCCTTTGTGCATGGCTTAATGCAGCGTGGGTAAACTCCTGCGCTTCCAATACAGCTTCCGGGATTTCCAGTCCATTCGCCAGCAGGGCGGCAATCGCCGCAGACAATGTGGAACCTGCGCCTGCATGTGAGCCCGGCAAGCGCTGCCAGCTGTCGCGCCTGACGACGCCGGATTCATTATATAAAGTGTTAACCACCTCACCAGTTTCACCCGCTGTGCCCGTGACTAATATATACTCGCAGCCGGATTCGATCAGCGTCATGGTGTCGGCTGCCTGGTCTTCGGTTTCTGCCACAGCGTCGCCCTCGGTGTTTTCTTTCCAGGTTTCTGCCAGGCGCGATAACTCCACGGCAGAGATCATCAGCAGGCTGGCTTGTGGAATTAATAATTCACGGATTGCCAAAACCAGGTCTTCTGCCTCTGGCCCTTGTTCTGTCAGGGCAGCATTGAAGGGGTCAAGTACCAGCGGCAGTTCAGGATAGTCAGAAACGATCTCGGCGATGACGGTGACATTCTCGACGCTGCCTGCCTGACCGACTTTAAAAGCCAGTACGGGCATGTCTTCGAGCACGGTACGTGCCTGTTCATCGACTAAATCTCCATCAAGTGGATGTAAATCATCGATTTGCGATGTATCACCAGTTAAAATGGCGGTGATGACAGGCAGTCCATGGCAGCCCATGGCTGCAAACGATGCCAGATCGGCATGGATACCGGTGGCGGCAACAGGATCTGATGCGCCAAAGCTAAGTATTAGTGGAGAAATTTGGTTTTGCACGTTGGGTAGATTAATATAGCTGACTTCGTGAGGACTTATTTACTCGCGCAAATGCCATTAGTAACACATTGCAAACAGAATATTTGCAGCAGTTTCAATATTTTACTTGATTGAAGGGTTTTAGTCGTGACTGATACGGTAACGGAAAAGGGTGGTTTCAAGGCTTGGATGTGCTTGATTTGCGGTTGGGTATATGATGAAGAGCAAGGCTCCCCTGAAGACGGAATTCCGGCTGGTACCAAATGGGAAGACGTACCCATGAATTGGACCTGTCCCGAGTGCGGCGCGCGTAAAGAAGACTTCGAAATGGTGGCAATCTGATCGATTTGTCGATTTTGATGTTGCTTAATATGTTTATTCAAGGAAAAAAAGCGCAAATGTGCGATTTTTTGTTACAGTGATATGTAACCTTAATACTGCCGGGAAGAGATGATTTTATGTCAACGTTGACAGGCAACGAGAACTTGAAAATCATGGTGATTGACGATAGCAGCACCATACGCCGTTCGGCCGAGATTTTCCTTGGTCAGGCCGGATACAAAATAGTATTGGCAGAAGATGGCTTTGATGCACTTGCCAAGATTAACGATTCTCATCCAGACCTGATTTTTTGCGATATCCTCATGCCCAGGCTGGATGGATATCAAACTTGCGCTTTGATTAAAAAAAGCGCGAAATTCCGGGATACACCGGTAATCATGTTGTCTTCTAAGGACGGTTTATTTGACCGTGCCCGTGGCGCAATGGTCGGCTCTGATGAGTATCTGACCAAGCCTTTTACAAAGGACAGTCTGCTGAAAACGGTAAAGAATTACACTTCAGTGACATAGATTTATATAGTTAAGTTAGTTAATGTGAGGTAAAACAAGATGGCCATTCAAAAAATTCTGGTAGTAGATGATTCTCCAACAGAACGCTATTTCCTGACCGATGTATTGGTGAAAAATGGTTTTTCAGTATCAACAGCTGAAAACGGCGAAGAAGCCCTGACAAAAATCAAGGCAGACAAACCACAGCTGATCTTGATGGACGTGGTCATGCCTGGGCAAAATGGTTTCCAGATTACCCGTGCGATCGCCAAAGATCCTGATACGCAAGATGTTCCTGTGATTATTTGCACCAGCAAAAATCAGGAAACTGACCGTATCTGGGGCTTGCGTCAAGGTGCCCGTGATTACCTGGTGAAGCCTATTGACCCGGCAGAATTGCTGGCGAAAATTTCAGCCCTCGGTTAATCCGTATAGACAAGTATTAAAGTATTAATTCTTGCATCAACAATAAGATATCTTCGGATTGCCTCATGAATCAGACTGTGCGTGAAACTGCTGCAGCAAATCTGGACGTTGTCAAACCTGAAAAGGGCGTGCGACGTACCCGTTTGCGTGAATTTCAGGCGCAGCTGGTTGAACGCATGCAAGCTGCCCAGCGTGGCGGCTATACGAAACTCAGCCAGCTGGGCATTATGATAGGACAGCGACGTTATCTCCTGGATTTGCGAGAATCCGGAGAGATCGTCACTGCTGGCACCCTGACGCGGGTGCCTTTGACACGCGACTGGTATATAGGGCTATCCAATATCCGTGGTAATTTGACTGGCGTCGTCGATTTGCCGCGTTTTCAGGGCATGGATAATACCAAACTTGATACCCAGTGCCGGATTGTTGCCTTTGCTCCCGGCATGGCATTCAACAGCGGTTTGCTGGTATCCCAGGTTCTGGGTTTGCGTACGGTTTCAGAAATGGAAGAAATCCCTTTTGAAGACAATCAGTTTGAAAGCAAGGCCTGGTTGAGGAAAAAGTACAGGGATAAGGATGGCAACATCTGGTTTGAGCTTAGTCTGGCCACATTGGTACAAGACCAGGATTTTTTGCAAATAGGTATTTAAGTCGGTATGTGCACTGTAGCAATACCGACAGCTTTTCAATCGTTTAGGAGACTTAGTAATGGCATTTAATCTACCGTTCTTGTCCAAAGATAAAGAAAATCCGGAAATTGACGGAGCAGAAGTTGCGGCAAGGTCGTTCGGGAATGCTGATTCGATTGAAGTTGAAGAAGCAAGCAACGTCAAAATGCTGACTCCAGAGCAGGAGGCAGCCTCTGCCACGCCTGCGGTGGCAGAAACTGCTACTAAAGTAGAGTCGTATGGCGACGCCACCTTTATCGGTGACCCTCAGGAAAAAGGCAGTGGCATGCGTCTGCCTATTATCGGCGGCATGTCAGTTCGTCGTCAGACCAACTTCTTGCTCTACACCATGGGATTCTTCCTGTTGGTGGGCGGTGTTTCGGTATATCTGAACTCTGAGCAATCAACGCTGCTCTCCACACAGGCACAGATCGCCGGTGAGGCGCTGATGCATTCGCAGCGTATTGGTAAAGCGGCACCAAATGCGATTCAGGGTAACGTCGAGGCGTTTAAACAGCTCAAAGACAGCCGTGGCGAATTGAATGCCGATCTGAGCGTTCTGCTGAGTGGTGGTCCATACCAGGGCCGTTCAGTCAAACGTGCTGACTCTTCGCTGGAACCTGTTGTCAAAGAAGCGCAAAAAGCCTGGAATAACTCCAACAAGGCTGCGGAAACGATATTGAACCGTCAAAAAGAATTGACGGGTTTCGGTCAGACTCTGCAAAAAATGAATGCCCTGTCCCCAATCCTGCTGGAATTGACGGAACAAATCTCTACCCTGAAAGTACAGGGCGGTGGTTCAGCGCGTGAAATTAATGCTGCCGGTCAGCTGGTCATGTTGACCCAGCGTCTGGGTCGTAGTGCGAATGAATTTCTGACTTCCGAGGGTGTTAATCCTGAAACGGCGTTCTTGCTGGGTAAGGATACCAATACTTTCCGTGATCTGGTCGATGGCTTCCTCAAAGGTAGTGATGTATTGCGCCTGACAGCTACCAAGGATGCAGATACACGCGACAAACTCACTGAACTGCAAAAAACCTTCTCTGAATACCAGGTATGGGTTTCCAGCATTCTGGGTAATCTGCAAAACTTTATCGCTGCAAAACAATCTGAACAGCTGGTGTTTAACGAGAACGAAGATCTCAAAAACAAACTGTCCAAATTGCAGAAAACTTACACGGCTGAGCAGGATGGTACCAGTATTTACTTCTATGCCATGCTGGGTTCCGCCTTCTTCGCGTTGCTGGCTGCGGTAGGCGTGGGTTTCGTTCAGTTGCAGGAAAGCCGTAACCGCGCTAAAGAAGCGAATGATCGTCGTCTTGAAGCTGCGGCACAAATGATGCAAGCGCAGAAACAGGAAGAAGAAGCGAAAGCAGCGAACGATCAGAATCAGGCTGCGATTTTGCGACTGATGAATGAATTGCAAGAGGTTGCGGATGGTGACTTGACTGTGCAAGCGACGGTTTCTGAAGATATCACGGGCGCGATTGCCGACTCGGTTAACTACACGGTGGAAGAGTTGCGCGGTCTGGTAGGTCGTGTTACGGCAACTGCAGAACAGGTTACTTCAGCATCAACACAAGCGCAGAATATTTCCAGCGATTTGTTGACAGCGTCTGAACAACAGTCCCGCGAGATTTCTGATGCTGGTCAGGTGGTTCTGACGATGGCGGCTGAGATTACTGACGTTTCCCGCTCTGCGAATGAATCAGCACTGGTTGCGCGTCAGTCGGTTGCTGCGGCGGAGCAAGGTGCCCATGCGGTGGAAAACGCCATCAAGGGTATGAACGAGATTCGCGAACAAATCCAGGAAACTTCCAAACGTATTAAACGTCTGGGTGAATCTTCACAAGAGATTGGTGAGATCACTGAACTGATTTCCGACATTACCGAACAAACCAACGTACTGGCGCTGAATGCGGCGATTCAGGCGGCGTCAGCCGGTGAAGCAGGTCGAGGCTTCTCGGTGGTTGCGGAAGAGGTTCAGCGTCTGGCGGAACGTTCAGCTGAAGCGACCAAGCAGATTGGTGCGCTGGTTCGTACGATTCAAACGGATACCCATGACGCGGTTGCCGCGATGGAAAAATCCACTCAGGGTGTGGTTGAGGGAGCGAAACTGTCAGATGCGGCCGGTACGGCGCTGTCTGAAATCCGTAGCGTTTCGAACCGTCTCGCGGAACTGATTCAAGGTATCTCGCTGGCGACGGAACAACAAGCTACCTCAGCTAACGGCGTTGCACAAAATATTCAACACATTTTGACCATCACCGAGCAAACGCAGCATGGTACGCAGCAAACTGCGGTTTCCATTAAGGAATTGTCCATGCTTGCGGAAGAACTCAAGAACTCTGTGTCACGGTTCCGGGTTGCTGCCTGATTTTCACGCCCCGGTTGTGAGAGTGGACCTTAAAAGTGAAAAACGAAGTGTCTGCCAATTGCGCGCCGACCAGGGTGGCGTTGCACATACTCGCGGTAGCCAGGCTATCGCTGAGTATGGTTGGAAGTCTGGCCTGACCCTGGTTTGCCGGGCGCCTATCCTTCACTCGAGTTTTCACTGTTACAGTCCACTAGCTGCAACCCTATCATATTTGCACGGCGATGGACCGCGGTCCATTGCCCTTGAGTTTGCGGAGTACGCATGACATCCGATTTTTCAAAATCGCCAGATCTTCCACAGGAGCAGTTCGACATCGGGCCGCTATCCTGGGTGATGGGAGAAGTGCGGGAAGCAATCACGAATGCTGGCAAGATGCTGACGGAAGCACTTGGCCAGGACACTGAAACCCGCCCTACCTCCTTATTGCATGCAAAAAGCTATCTGCACCAGGCCCATGGTGCCTTGCAGATAGTTGATATCGATGGTGTATCCATCGTTACAGAAACCATAGAAGAATTACTCGAACGCCTGCAAGGCGGCCAGCTTGAGATGACTCAGGCAAATGTTGAAGTCATCGTCGATGCCTTCCATGCGGTCTTGCGCTATCTGGAAGATTTGCTGTCTGGTTCACTGCACCAGCCTGTTCGCCTGTTCCCGTACTACCGCGCCCTGCTCGAACTCAAGGGTGCCGAGAGAATACATCCGGCTGACTTGTTTTTCCCATCCCTGTCCGCCAAAGAACAGATACCTGAACTGGCTGTCAGCAGCAAGGCTGTGGCGATCAGTTATACCGGCTTGCGCCAGCGTTTTGAAAAGCTTTTGCTGACCGTATTGACTAGTAAAGACAAGGAACAACAACGCGCTGCCACGCAATCCATGCATGACATGATTGCGGAAATCGAAAATGGCCAGACCAACTCGCAAGCCAAGGCTTTCTGGGTCGTCATGCGCGCTTTTGTTGAAGCTGTAGGTCATGGTGCTATCGACAACCAGCAATATGTCAAACAGATATTTGGCCGCATCAATCTGCAAATCCGTCGCCTGGTAGAAGGTGTCAGCACCATCCCTGAGCGCCTGTTGCGCGATGCCCTGTTTTTCCTGGCCCAGGTTGAAAACCCTTCTCCTTTTGTCACCCGGGTACGCAAGGCTTACCAGCTTGATGACAAAGTGCCAGTCGATTACGACAAAAAGAATTATGGTCAGATCACGGCAGGTGCACTGACAGCGGCAAAAGAACAATTGTCAGCAGTCAAAAACCTGTGGGGCAGGATAGCCAATGGCGAAACTGGCCTGGCAGAAAAATTCTCCCAAAAAATGACCGACCTGGCCGATACTGGTGCAGGTCTGAATGCGCCAGCACTGGCAAAACTCTTGCGTGAACTGAACGGCATTGCCCGCAGTGTCGCGCATTCGCCAGATGGCAGCAAGCTTGGCATAGAACTGGCCACCAGCCTGCTGTTTGTTGAACATGCACTTGATCACGTCACACGCCTGCCAGCCAATTTTGCTGAGCGCGCTGAAGAAATCACGACCCGTTTGCTGTCTGTAGTTTCCGGTGAAACACCACAAACCCAGGCCAGCTGGATGGGGGAGATTTCCCGCGAAGCGCAACAACGTCAGACCATGGGTGTGCTGGTTGCTGAAATGCAGTCCAGCCTGCGTCATATAGAAAAAGTGCTGGATGAGTATTTCCGCAATCCTGCTGACAAAGAAACGCTGAAACCCATTGACGGCAATCTGCACCAGATCGGTGGCGCTCTGGCCATGCTGGATCAGGACGACGCTATGGCTGCAGTTGAGCATACACGTCAGATGATCAGCAGCTTCAAAGAAGAAGATGCGATTGATCCGGTTGCGCAAGCTGCCGCCCATGAAAATGTGGCGCAAAACATAGGTGCATTGTCTTTCTTTATTGAAACTTTGCATTCTCAGCCTGAAACCGCGAAAAAGAAATTCAGCTTCGACAAAGAAGCCGGCCTGTTCCGTTCCAATTTGCTGGAAGCCCAGGCAAGCAAGGAATTGCTGCCTAGCGCAGACATCCATTTGCCTGGCGATGAAGCGCATGGCCAGGAACCTAAAGTCGCCATCTTGCAAACAGCCGAGCAGGAGCTGGCACAGCAGCAACAAGAATCTGCCCGTCTGGCAGCATCTCTGGCAGCTGCGCCAGAAGACGCACGCCTTCAGGCACAACTGAAGAGTTCGCTGGAGTCCGAGCGTTCCGTGGCTATCTTGCTGGACGATACTGCGGCTTCAGAACGTGCGAAGTCGGCCATTGCCCTGCTGGCCGCAACCGATGCCACAAGTGGCTCGGGTGCCTTGCAGGAAATAGTGACAACACCGCCAGTTGAAACCGCCGTTGCTGCCGCACCGGCTCAGGATATTCCTGAAGGTGATGATGCGATTGATGCTGAATTGCTGGAAATCTTCCTCATGGAAGCCGATGAGGTGCTGGAGTATGTCCAGACTACCTTGCCGCTGTCGAGAAAAGATACCAACAACCAGGAATACCTGACCAGCTTGCGCCGTTCCTTCCATACCCTCAAAGGCAGTGGCCGCATGGTTGGCCTGATGGTATTTGGCGAAGCAGCGTGGAGCATAGAACAGGTCATGAACCTGTGGCTGTCTGACTCACGTAGTGGCGATGACAACCTATACGCCCTGCTGGACCGCACTGCGCGTGAAATGGTTGAGTGGGTGGGTGAACTGAAACAAAACGGTGTCTCTGCACGCACCGGTAAAGCTATTATCGCTGCCGCTGAACGTGTCAAGGCAGGCGAGGATTATCAGGATATTCCTGAGGTGGTCGCCGCACCGGTTGCTGAGCCAGAACCAGTCGTCGCTACTCCAGTTGTTGAAGAAATTCAGCCTGCTGCGCTGCCTGAAGTTACCGAAATTACCGAAATTACCGAAGCTGCCGAGATCGCAGAAACTGAATTCGCGGCTTCACCTGCCGTGGAAGAAGTGGCCGCTGCGCCAGCAACCCAGCCTTCAACTTTCGAGCTTGATGCATTTGAATTCACGCCGGTAGAACTGGTCGATGCTGAACCGACTGCGGCAGAAGTGCCATCGGTGCCTTCAGTACCAGAGTTCACTGTAGCAACTGAACATGCTGAGCATCCAGCTCTTGTCGAGATTAATGCGACAGAGACTCCAGCATTCACCAGCTCGCCTGAACTGACGCTGGATACACCTGTACAAGTTCAGGAAGCAGGTTTGCCAGAAGATATACTGCCTCTCGACCGTGCACTGGAAGTGGCAGTCGCGGCAGAAGATATGCCGGTTCCAGATGTTGAAGAACTGGTGGCAGAATTGCCACTGGAAGCTGTACCGGAAGAAATTCTGGTGGCCGAGGTAGCAGAGCCGGCTGCGGAACATGTAGGGGAGCACATAAGCGATCACGTAATTGATCACGTAACGCCGGCAGAAGACACTCCTCTTGAATTGTTGTCTGAAACCGTGGCAGATGTGCCTTCACTGGAATTGTCAGAAGCCATAGCAATAGCAGCGAGCGACTTGCCAGTTGCAGCTATGTCTGTGCCAGAACCAGAACTCCTGGAGCTGGCAGATTCTGTCACCGCATCTGCTGAGAGCCTTTTGCCTGAACTGAGCATTGCCAGCGATGAGCCTGAAGCAGAAGCCATCAAAGAACCTGAAGTTGCCCCTGTCGCCCAGGTCGCTGAAATTGCTACGGCAAAAATCATCGACTTCCCTGATCTGTCTGTGCCCGCGCCTAGTGTGGATGACAATATCAAGCGCATTGGCGATATAGAAATCAGCCTGCCATTGTATTCCATCTACATGGCAGAGACAGATGAAATCGTCCGTTTCCTGGTGCAAGACTTTGCTGAGTGGAGACATGAGCCGCATCGTCATGTTTCTACACATGCGATCCATGCAAGCCATTCTCTGGCAGGCAGCTCCGCAACCGTCGGTCTCAAACCTTTGCAAGAACTGGCGCATAGCCTGGAATTTGTCTTGCAAAGACTGGAACGTCATCCTGTCGTATTGCTGGAATCAGAATACGACGTGCTGGACCGTTCGCTGGACTCTGCCAAACGTATGCTGCAAAAGTTTGCCTTGTCAGAAATGGCAGCATCCGCACCAGAAGAAATACGTCAGCTTGAACATTTGTTGCAAGTCGTCATCGAGCGTTCCAACGCAGGTGCAGATGAAGAATTCATCACTTCCACCAATGAAAAACTCGATCCTATATCTCTGTCAGAAGAGTTGCCATCGGTTGATCTGGCTGCTACAGAATTGTTGACGACAGAGGCGCCTGATACGCTTGATGCGCCTGAAGAAATTACCGCAGACATACCAGTCGTTACCGAAACACTGGCTGAGCCAGAGTTCAACCTGGATCAAGCAGAAGTGCTGGAAGCCTTGCCTGTCCTTGACGAAGAATTGTCAGAGGAGTTGACTGCAGAAGAGCTGGCTGTTGAAACTCCGCTGGAAGCAGAAATTGTCATCGCCGCGGCCTTGCCAGAGCCAGAAGCACCGGCAGAAACCATTACTGACCGCATTGGCTCTATCATGCTTGACGCCATGGATGACATCCATCCGGTGGAAACGCATGCAGAGCTTGCTCCTGTCATTGAGCCCGATTCTGTCGTTGAACCTGCTGTCGTTGAGCTTGCACCTGTAGCAGTGCCTGAGCCTGTTGCCGAGCCAGAAGTAGTCGAAGCAGTAGCTATCCCGGCAGCATCGCCAACACTGGCAACACCGGCAAGCTTTACGCCGGCTGTTCAGGCTGCGCCTGAATATGTTGCTCCGGCCAGTGACGGTACTGTACAGATCCGTGACGATCTGGATATGGACTTGTTGCCTGTCTTCATAGAAGAGGGTAATGACTTGCTGCCTATGGTTGGTCAGTTGCTGCGCACCTGGCAAGAAAAGCCGGACGACATGGCAGCCCCACAAGCCATCGCCCGTATCATGCATACCATCAAAGGTAGTGCACGTATGGCGGGTGCCATGGGCCTGGGTCAGCACATCCATGACATGGAATCACGCATCGAGACACTGATGCATGGTGGTAGTGCTGTGCGCGTCTCCCTGCTGGATGATTTGCTGGCACGTCATGACCACAGCATGCACATGTTTGACCGTCTGTTGCATCCGGAAGCACATGCAACACCAGTACAAACTGATGCACCTCTGACTGCCGCTCAGGAACTGGATCAGTTCCAGGAGCAAATGGCCGCGACCAATACTGATGCGCCAGTAGTCATCAATGAACTGGTCAACCTGACGCCTGTCGTGCCGCTCATGACCCGCGCCATACCGGCCAGGGAAGCGACAGCACCGGTTGCCGTGGCAGCCAATACGCCAGCGACACTGGTGCGTGTGCGTGCCGATATTCTTGACCGTCTGGTTAACCAGGCCGGTGAAGTTTCCATCTCGCGTTCACGTCTGGAAAATGAAGTCAGCACCTTGCGCTCGTCCCTCAGCGAGTTGACAGAGAACGTCAACCGTCTGCGTGACCAGTTGCGTGAAGTTGAAATCCAGGCAGAAACCCAGATCACTTCACGCATGGCACTCTCTGGTGACCGTGAATTTGATCCGCTTGAGTTTGACCGCTTCACCCGCTTGCAAGAACTGACACGCATGATGGCCGAAAGCGTCAGCGACGTGGCCACAGTACAAACCAACTTGACCCGTACCATCGACGGCGCATCGAATGACTTGCTGGTACAGGCGCGTTTGACACGTGACCTGCAACAGGATTTGATGCGCGTGCGTATGATTCCTTTCGCCAGTATTTCCGAGCGTCTGTATCGCGTGACCCGTCAGACTTCCAAAGAAGTCGATAAACGCGTCAATCTGGATATCCGCGGTGCAACGGTAGAGATGGATAGGGGCGTTCTGGAAAAAATGGCCGGTCCTTTCGAGCACTTGCTGCGTAATGCGATTGTCCACGGTATCGAAAGCCGCGAACAAAGGCGTAACAATGGCAAAGAAGAAACCGGTGAATTGCTGATTGAAATCCGTCAGGAAGGTAATGAAGTTGTGATCCGCTTCAGCGATGACGGCCAGGGCCTGAACCTGACCCGCATCCGCGAAAAAGCGCTGTCCGTTGGTCTGATTACCAATGAAGATAATCCTGGCGAGCTCGAAACAGCCAACATGATTTTCGAACCCGGTTTCTCGACAGCGACAGAAATCACTGAACTTGCCGGTCGTGGCGTTGGTATGGACGTGGTCCGTTCCGAAGCTGCATCGTTGGGTGGTCGTGTTGAAGTAACTACCAATGAAGGCAAAGGCGCTGAATTCACGATTCGCCTGCCGTTGACACTGGCTGTGACGCAGGTAGTATTGCTGAGTTCTGGTGGCCGTACCTTCGCCGTACCTTCCGTTCTGGTCGAGCAAGTGCAGCAACTGAAATCGAATGCCCTGGCCAATGCCTATAACGATGGCGCAGTCATGTGGCAAGGTCAGCGCGTGACCTTGTACTACCTGTCCTCCATGCTGGGTCAGGACGATGCTACACCGATGACACAGCAATACAGCCCGCTGCTGATCATGAAGAGCGGTGGCGAGCGTGTTGCGATTCACGTCGATGACGTTCTGGGTAACCGCGAGGTGGTTGTTAAAAACATCGGCCCGCAACTGGCACGTATGACAGGTATCGCCGGCGCGACTGTACTCGGTTCCGGTGAAATCGTTCTGATCCTGAACCCGGTACCGCTGGCACAACGCATGGAGCATGAACATGCACGTCTGCAACAACTGGGTACAGAAGCCACACCTGAAATGGGCGCGGTTGCCAACCTGCATACAGCAACCGAAGTGGCAGTCGCCAAGGCCGAACCTGTACAGGGCTTGCGGACCCAGCATACCGTCATGGTCGTTGATGATTCCCTGACCGTACGCCGCGTGACCCAGCGTTTGCTGACACGTGAGGGTTATCAGGTCATCCTGGCAAAAGACGGTATTGATGCGCTGGAGCAGTTGCAGTCAGTCACACCAGACGTGATGCTGGTTGATATCGAAATGCCACGCATGGATGGTTTCGATCTGACACGCAACGTCCGCAGCGATTCACGTACCAGCCATATCCCTATCATCATGATTACTTCGCGTACTGCGGATAAACATCGTAACTATGCAAAAGAACTCGGTGTGAATGAGTACTTTGGTAAGCCGTATCGTGAGGATGATTTATTGGGGGCGATTATGGGCTTCCTGGGTAAAGATGCTGCGGTGATAGTGTAATTAGGCTGTAGATTTCAGATAGTCAAAAAAGCAGAGAGTGATCTCTGTTTTTTTGTTTTTGGTATTGGTTTTTTGCCGTTGTCATTTATGGCGATTGAATTGCCGTGCACTAAAAGTCGTCATTCCACCGGGCTGGCGCTCCAGCGACGTTCATTGCACACTGTACGGGATTTTCTGCCACAGATTTTTAATGCAGACATGTATTGAATTACGATTGCAGGCCGGTGGTAGACCGGCAGCTACTTACCTTTTTGCTTCGCCAAAAAGGTAAGCCAAAAAAGCGACCCAGGCGTAGCCGCCCCCTAAAGGGGGTTCCCATTTATGCAGTACAAAAAATGGGAAGATCCGAAACTCGCTACGCTCAGACAGCGGCTCTTCTCAATCCATTTTCTGTACAGCACAAATGGCGTCTACACATGGGAACTGCAAAAGTCAAAAGCAACTTCAAAATCAACAACAACAGCAACGTCAAAACCAACGTCAAAACCAACGTCAAAACCACATCAACACATTGCTATCAGCGCCGGTTAATCAAGCCTTCAAGCGTCACTCATCCTCACCATGCGTAGCCACCTTCTTCACCACCGCATACCGCGTCAAAGTCTGCTTGCGCGCGACATCATGTTCAACCAGCGGAAACGGATAATCCTTGCCTATCTTGACCCCAGCCTGCTCCAGTAACAGCGGTGCAGCCTTCCACGGCGCGTGGATGCTGCGCTTGTCCAGTTTCGCCAGTTGCGGCAGGTAGCGTTTGATGAACTTGCCTTCAGCGTCGAATTTTTCTGACTGGGTGATGGGATTGAAGATGCGGAAGTAAGGTTGGGCGTCGCAGCCGGAGGAGGATGCCCATTGCCAGCCGCCGTTGTTGGCGGAGAGGTCGAAGTCGTTCAGGTGTTCGGCGAAATAGGCTTCGCCGCGGCGCCAGTCTATGCCTAGGTCTTTGATGAGGAAGCAGGCGGTGACCATGCGCAGGCGGTTGTGCATGTAGCCGGTCTGGTTTAGTTGCAGCATGGCGGCATCGACCAGGGGGTAGCCGGTGCGGCCTTCACACCAGGCGGCGAAGTTGGCGTCCGCTTGTGGGCCGGTTTCCCATTGTATTGCGTCATAGTCTGGTTTGAAGGAGCGGCTTGCCACATGCGGGTGGTGATGCAAGATCATGAAATAAAAGTCGCGCCAGACCAGTTCAGACAACCAGATTTCTGCACCGCGATTGGCAGAGATGCGCATTTGCCGTACGGCTTCCTGCACCAGTTGACGTATCGATATCGTGCCAAAGCGCAAATGGACTGACAGATAAGACGGCCCCTTGATTGCCGGAAAATCACGCGACTGGTCATATAGCTTCATACGGCCCACAAAATCTTCCAGCAAAGCCTTTGCACCCGACATGCCTGCGGCAACAGGCATGCGGCGCTCAGCTGCCAATGCAAAGCCCATTTCGGCCAGCGTCGGTATGGTTTGCGCTGAGATGCTGCTTAGCTTGTGCGCATATTTTTCTATAGGGTAAGAGCGCGAATAAAAGTCGCTTCCTTCTGCATGGAATTTTTTCAGCCAGGCATTTTTGTAGGGAGTGAAAACAGAGAAGGACGCATTCGCCAGCGACAAGACTTCGGCCTTTTCAAAAATAACCTGATCTTTAAAACTCAGAAATGCACAATTTCGTTTTGATAATTTTTGCCTGACAGACTCATCACGGGTCGCAGCCTGTGGTTCGTAATCATGATTGGCGAACACGGCATCCACACCAAGCTCGGCCACCAGTTGAGGTATAGCTGTTTCTGCATGGGCATAACGCACCAGCAAGCCACTGCCCATCTGCTGTAATTCTTGATCCAGTTCAAGAATACTTTCATGAATAAAGGCAACGCGCCTGTCATTTTCTGGCAAATTGTCTAATATTGTTTTATCGAAGATAAAAGCGCAGCAGACCTCATCACTTTGCCGCAGGGCATGGTAGAGGGCAGCATGGTCAAAATTACGCAGGTCGCGGCGGAACCAGACCAGCGAACGAGGGTAATGGGCTTTATGGGCTTTGTTTTCTTGCATGATCTGTCGGATAGTGTGGTCAAAACGCAGTGTGGCACCTTAGCACACATCGAAAATGCACGCTAAAAATGCTAAAATGTGACTATGGCGAAGCAAACAAAATCACTACATACCAATCTGCACGACGATGCAACACAGTCGGCCCCGATGACTTCCAGACATAAATTTCATGTGAAAAGCGAAGACGATAACAATTTGGAATTGAATCTAACCAATCATTTCCTGATTGCAATGCCATCCATGATGGACCCCGTCTTTGGAGGCACGGTGATTTATCTATGCGAGCACAGCCCGCGCGGTGCCATGGGCATGGTCATCAACCGCCCCATAGAACTGACCGTGGCTGGCCTGTTTGATCGCATAGACCTGAAGCTGGAAATCATCCCCGACTCCCACCCCATAGGCAAACGCCCTGTCATCTTTGGCGGGCCGGTACAAGATGACCGTGGCTTTGTCTTGCATACACCGGTCGGTGCTTATTCATCTTCATTAAAAGTAACTGATGAGATAGCCTTCACTACCTCACGCGATGTGCTGGAAGCCGTGGCAGCCGGTGACGGGCCTGAACAAGTCCTGATCAGCGTTGGTTATGCAGGATGGGGGGCTGGCCAGCTGGAGCAGGAGATACTGGCCAATGGCTGGCTGACAGTCGCTGCTGATGCACGCATCCTGTTCGATTTACCGCTGGAAGAACGTTTTGCCGCCGCCATTAAATTGCTGGGGATAGACCCATTGATGCTGGCAGCCGAAGCGGGGCATGCCTGATGGCTGCAAGCGAAGGTACGGTACTCGCCTTTGATTTTGGTTTAAAGCGCATAGGCGTTGCCGTTGGCAATACCTTTTTACGCCAGGCTGAAGCACTCAGCATCATCCACGCTCCTACCAATGACGGCAAATTTGCCGACATCACCAAGCTCATAGAAAAATGGCAGCCTGTGCTGTGCGTGGTAGGTTTGCCCATGCACCCCGATGGTGCCGATAACGAAATGACACAGCGCTGCAAGCGCTTTGCGAATCAGCTTAATGGCCGCTTCAACCTGCCTGCCGTGCTGGTCGATGAACGCTATTCTTCTGCCGTACTCTCAGGCTCGCGTGGCGAGTTCATCGACGACGATGCGGCTGCCCTTATTCTGCAACAATATTTTGATGAAACGCCATGACTACCACGACGATTAATGCTGCCCAGCTTGATGCAGAAACCCTGTATCAGCAGCTACTGGAGCAAATCAGGCCACATGCGCTGGCACAAGACAAATTGGCCATCGTTGGCATTTACTCCGGCGGTGCCTGGATAGCCGAGCGCCTGGTGCAAGACCTGGGCTTAACGAATAAAGCAGGTCGTATTGATGTATCTTTTTACCGCGACGACTATGCCGCCAAAGGCCTGCATGCCGAAGTCAAACCTACGCAAATTCCTTTCGATGTCGATGGTGCACAAATCATCCTGGTAGATGATGTCTTGTACACAGGCCGCACCACCCGCGCCGCCATCAATGAATTGTTTGATTATGGCCGTCCGGCCCGCATCATGCTGGCTACCCTGGTAGATCGCGGTGGCCGCGAATTGCCGGTGGCTGCTGATTTTGTAGCCCATACCGCCTCATTTGAACCCGCCATCTCTGTCAATCTGCAACGTGCAGATGATGGCACTTTCAGCATCTCTGTCGATCATGCATAATCCCCAGCTCAATAAACACGGTGAACTCCAGCATTTGCTGACGATAGACGGCTTGCCGAAAGCCATCGTCAACCATATTCTCGATACCGCATCTTCCTTCGTCAGCGTCAGCGACAGGGAAGTTAAAAAAGTGCCGCTGATGCGTGGCAAAAGTGTCTTCAATCTGTTCTTTGAAAACTCTACCCGCACGCGTACCACCTTTGAGATTGCCTCCAAGCGCTTGTCGGCAGATGTCATCAATCTCAATATCGCCGCTTCCAGTACCAGCAAGGGTGAATCCCTGCTCGACACCATCGACAATCTGGCAGCCATGCATGCCGACATGTTTGTCGTGCGTCATGCCACTTCAGGCGCACCTTTCCTGATCGCCAAGCATCTGAACGACACCAAACAACATCATGTGCATGTGGTAAATGCCGGTGATGGTCGCCATGCTCACCCCACCCAGGGTTTGCTGGACATGTACACCATACGCCACTACAAAAAAGACTTCACCAACCTGACAGTCGCCATTGTCGGTGACGTCTTGCACAGCCGCGTCGCCCGTTCCGATATCCATGCATTGACCATGCTGGGTGTGCCGGAAGTACGCGTGATAGGCCCACGTACTCTGCTGCCAGGTGGCCTGGAGCAAATGGGTGTAAGGGTATTCAACAACATGGATGAAGGTCTCAAAGGCGTCGATGTCATCATCATGTTGCGCTTGCAAAATGAACGCATGAGCGGTGCCTTGCTGCCTTCAGCGCAAGAATATTTCAAGAGTTATGGACTGACGCCGGAACGTCTGGCGCTGGCAAAACCAGACGCCATCGTCATGCATCCTGGCCCCATGAATCGTGGTGTGGAAATTGATTCTGCCGTGGCCGATGGCCCGCAGGCAGTGATACTGCCACAAGTGACTTTTGGTATCGCCGTGCGCATGGCGGTCATGAGCATCGTTGCAGGCAACAGCGGCGGGGTGTGAGGAGAATATGAAGATACATATCAAAAATGGCCGCGTGATTGATCCGGCAAGTGCTACCGATGCAGTACAGGACGTGTTTATCGCTGCAGGCAAGATCGTCGCTATAGGTCAGGCACCTGCCGACTTCGTTGCCAATAAAACTGTTGATGCAACAGGTTTGATCGTTGCCCCTGGTCTGGTCGATCTGAGTGCCCGCCTGCGTGAGCCTGGTTTTGAATACAAGGCCACGCTGGAATCTGAATTACAAGCTGCCATGCGTGGTGGCGTCACCAGCCTGGTGTGCCCGCCAGATACTGACCCTGTGCTTGATGAATCTGGCCTGGTAGAAATGCTCAAGCAAAGAGCGCGCATGCAAAACAAGGCCCACGTTTATCCGCTGGGTGCATTGACCGTCGGTTTGAAAGGTGAATCTTTGACCGAGATGGCTGAGCTGACTCAGGCTGGCTGCATAGGTTTTTCACAGGCAGAAGAAACCATTGCCAATACCAATACCCTGCAAAGAGCTTTGGATTACGCCGCCACCTTTGGCTTTACCGTCTGGTTGCGTCCGCAAGATGCCTACATTGGCAAAGGTGGTGTCGCCCACAGCGGCCCATTGGCTTCACGTCTGGGTTTGTCTGGCGTACCTGTCATGGCAGAGACGATTGCCTTGCATACCCTGTTTGAACTCATGCGTGCTACTGGTGCGAAAGTACATCTGTGTCGCATCTCTTCTGCCGCTGGTCTTGAGTTGATACGCAAGGCCAAGAAAGAGGGCTTGCCGCTGACCTGTGACGTTGGTGCTCACCATGTGCATCTGACGGACGCCGATATCGGTTTCTTTGATTCCAACGCCCGCCTGACCCCGCCTTTACGCAGCCAGCGTGACCGCGATGCCATTTCTGCGGCATTGAAAGACGGCACCATCGATGCGATATGCTCAGACCATACACCGGTCGATGATGATGAAAAATTGCTGCCCTTTGCTGAGGCCTCACCCGGTGCCACCGGCCTGGAATTATTGTTGTCACTGGCACTGAAATGGGCAGAAGACAGCCGTGGTGACGTTAGCCTGACTTTGGCCCTGTCCAAGATTAGTCAGCATGCAGCAAAAGTGGCAGGTGTGCCAGCCGGGCACATCGCCGTAGGCCAGACAGCCGACATCTGCATCTTTGATCCTGTCACACGCTGGAAGGTAGAAGCCAAAGCCCTCGCCAGTCAGGGCAAGCACACGCCTTTCCTGGGTTATGAATTGCCAGGCGTGGTCAAGGCCACGATAGTGTCAGGGCATATTGCCTTTGATACCTTGCATTAACATCGCAGATGAAAAGTAATCAACTTACCCGTGGCGAACAAAGACGCGTCATGTATGTGGAAAATAAAAACGGCTTGATCAATGGCGTTGCTGCGCGCATAGGGTGGGTTGAGTTTTCCAAAACAGGGCGAACAGTTTACTACCGTGGAAAATCCTTGCAGGCATGTACCGGAGGTGGAGTATCCGGTAATTTTTTTGACGCCGATACCCATGAAGAGTATTGGATTTCAGGTGTCAAAAAACGCGGCTCCAATGTGCATTATGCAGAGTCAGTGAGTGTCTTGATTGATGAAGATGCCAAAGAGGAAGTGGCAAGACTGCGTGCCTGAAGCAGGCTGAGGTCGTGATCCAAACTGCTCAGTGTGAAATTCGTTTGATTGAGTGGGAAGAGTGGGATGAGTGGGAGTACAGGCAGGTATAGCCTTACTCCAGCTTTTGTTTATTCAGCTTGGCTATTTTTAATTGTTACTCTACGTGAGTATTTTTGTGAGTCAGTATGATCGTTTGGCATTTTTTCCGGATATTTCTCCATCTCACGGCAGGTCTGCTGACTTGTGCCGTGATCTTTCCGTTTTCTTCTGATGCCAGGCGAGATGAGCTGGTTCGTCACTGGTCGGTCAAATTGCTGGCCATCTGTACTGTGGATGTTGCTTTTAAGGATAAAAGCGAGGGGGCTGTGAATCCGTCTGCGATGATAGTCTCCAACCATGTGTCATGGCTGGATATTTTTGTCATCAATACCCTGCATCCTTGCCACTTTGTCGCCAAGTCAGACATCCGCAACTGGCCTTTGCTGGGCTGGTTATGTGAAAAGGCCGGTACAATTTTTCTGGTACGCGGCAGGCAGCGCGATGTGCGCCGTATCTATGAGGGCCTGGTACATCAGATAGAAGCAGGCAAGCGCATTGCGTTTTTCCCTGAGGGTACAACAGCAGCGCAAGGCAATTTGCTGTCTTTTCACGCCAACCTGTTTGAAGCGGCAATAGAAGCACATGTACCTGTGCAACCCTTTGTTGTGCGCTATCTTGATGCGCAGGGGCAGCTTCACCCTGCCGCTGATTTTATTGGTGACATGACTTTTGCAGAAAGCATGCGCATCATCCTGCTGGCACCGCGCATGACGGCAGAACTGGTACGCTTGCCTGCGATTCCTACCGAAGGTGCGCACCGCAGGGAAGTGGCGCAAGTGGCGCGTGCAGCGGTGATGAAAGAATTAGGGCTGAGTGACGAAATTTGATTTACTTTAATTTGGATCGATAGCCTTACTCATCCGTATTCTTGAAGCGTATCATTACCAAAACATACAAGGGTATAGCGATCAGCGATAAGGATTGAGCCCAGAAATTTTTGTCGTCCTTTTCTACGCATAGAATAGAAATATTTGAACACAGAAATGTAAAAGAAAATACTCCGGCAACTGCGAGAATAAAAGCCAATAAAATGGAAGTTAACCCGAAAAAAAATACAAGACCGTAGCCGCTACCATCTTTGGTCGCACGGCCAATAAATATTGAAATTACCAATCCCAATAAGATCAATATACCTTCGTACCAAAATATGCTCATATTAAATTTAATCAGGTCGAGCTAACTATTTAAAAAAAGCACCTATGGTACTTTTATCCCGGCTTTTGCTGCTGCGGACAATCTATCTGTACGACTTGCCTGTCTTCCAGCGCAACGGCAGTCAGTTTACCACCCCAGACGCAGCCGGTATCAAGGCTGATCAGATTGTCACGCAAGATCAGGCCCAGGGTGGACCAGTGACCAAATACCAGCGTGGTTTTTTCACTGGCACGTGACAGATCAAACCAGGGGGCAAAGCCTTGCGGTGCGCTTTCCAGACCATCCTTGCTGTCAAAGTCCATGACGCCATCTGCACTGCAAAAACGCATGCGTGTCAGTGCGTTGATGATGCAGCGTAATCTGTCATAGCCTTCCAGATCATCCTGCCATTGTGCCGGGGTATTGCCATACATATTGCGTAATAAATCCAGCCAGTGTTTACCGCGTAGCTGTGTTTCAACTTCATGCGCCAGTTTCATGGTTTGCTTTGCTGACCATTGTGGGAAGATGCCTGCATGTATCAATAAGTGCTGGTGCTGTGAAATCGCCATGGGCCGGTGTCTTAACCAGTCGAGCAATTCTTCACGGTCTGGTGCTTGCAGGATGTCGTCGAGGGTATCGCTGCGACTTGCTTTGCGTATGCCATTGGCGACAGCCAGCAAATGCAGGTCATGGTTGCCGAGTACGGATTCTGCCCGGCCAGCGATTTGCAAATCGCGTATCAGGCGCAGGCTGGCCAGCGATTTGGGACCACGGTTAACGAGGTCACCTGCAAACAAATATTGCGCATCTGGTTCGGTCTGCTCTATTTTTTTGAGCAGGCTTTGCAACTGGTCGGCACAGCCTTGGATATCGCCGATAAAATAAGTTATTGCCATTGCTGCCTCAGGGTTCTCCACCGAGGCGTTTCGCTTCTGCGCGGCTGATCAGGGCTTGTTGCTTTTGTTGTTCACGCACGCTGGCGGTGATCATGGTAGGCCAGCCTATCAGATGTTGCTCTGCAATTTCAGCCAGGCCGCGCATCCACGCCGGTGATTCATTCAGGCAGGGGATGTAATTGAATTCCTTGCCACCTGCTTTCAGAAAATCGGTCTTCACTTCCATGGCGATTTCTTCCAGAGTTTCCAGGCAGTCAGCGATAAAGCCGGGGCAAATCACGTCTATGCGTTTAACGCCCTCCTTGGCCAGCTTTGCCACGGTGGGTGCCGTGTAAGGTTGCAGCCATTCTGCACGGCCCAGGCGTGACTGGAAGGTGACTACGTAATCATCCTTGCCCAGCCCCAGTTTTTCTGCGAGCAGCCTTGCGGTTTTATAACATTCGCAATGGTAGGCATCGCCACGCAATAAAAAGGCTTTGGGCAAACCATGGAAACTCATGACCAGTTTGTCCGGGCGACCATGGCTTTGCCAGTGATCCATGACCGACACGCGCAAAGCCTGTATATAACCATCATGGTCATGATAATTCTTGACGAAGCGCAGTTCAGGCATGTTCCTGACTTGCTGGTAATGCTGAACGACAGCGTCAAAATTGGAAGCAGTCGTCGTGGCAGAATATTGTGGATAGGCTGGCAGTATCAATATGCGTTCACAACCGTCTGCTTTTAATTTTTGCAAGACTTCCGGTATGGAGGGCGAGCCATACCGCATGGCATAGGCAACTTGCACTTCATGCCCACGTTCACCCAGATAGCCTTTCAATAACGCTGCCTGTTTTTGCGTATGTATTTTCAATGGTGAACCATCCTTGGTCCAGATCGAGGCGTATTTCTTTGCTGACTGACCAGAACGAAAGGGCAGGATAATCCCATGCAAGATCATCCACCAGATCGGGCGCGGCACTTCAACCACGCGCCTGTCCCATAAAAATTGTTTGAGATAACGGCGAACTGCCGATGTCGTCGGTGCATCTGGTGTGCCCAGGTTGATCAGCACCACGGCTGTCTTGGCGATTTTGCCGTGTGAATATTCAGGTTCTTTAAGGAAGCGCATGATGTATTTTTTTCTTAAGATGCCAATAATTCTCTGGCGTGTTTGCGCGTAGTCGCCGTAATTTCTATGCCGCCCAGCATTCGGGCGATTTCTTCCACTCTTTGTTTATTATCGAGTGCTTCTATCTGTGAAACGGTTTTGCCATTCTGGTTGGCCTTGCTGACCTGGAAATGCTGGTTAGCCTGGCTGGCCACTTGTGGCAAGTGCGTAACGCACAAGACTTGCCGGTCCTGGCCCAGGCGTTTCAATAAACGCCCAACCACTTCAGCCACGCCACCGCCTATACCACTATCCACCTCATCAAATATGAGGGTGGGGGTGGCTGTAGCGCAAGAAGTGATGACAGAAATTGCCAGCGATATACGCGCGAGTTCACCACCAGATGCCACCTTGGCCAGCGGCCTTGCCTGCACACCGGCATGGCCTGCGACCAAAAATTCCACCTGTTCCAGTCCATAGGCGGCAGGTTCCACAGGATTGAGTGCAACAGAGAAACTACCGCCACCCATGCTCAGGTCTTGCATTGCGGTAGTGACTGCTGTGCCCAGATCCTTGGCGACTTTTTGTCTGGTTTTGCTGAGTTTTTGCGCCGTTTGCAGGTATGCCAGTCTGGCTTTTTCTTCCTGCGCTTTCAGGGCATCCATATCAGTCGCATTTGACAACTGTGCCAACTGGGCTGACAGCGTGGCAAACTCCTCATGCAGCTTTTCTGGTGCAACGTGAAAGCGCCGTGCCGTGGTGTGGATTGCTTCTACGCGGTTTTCCACTACGCGCAGGCGGGCTGGGTCTAGCTCGGTGCGACTCAGGTAAACATTGAGCGCATAAGTGGTTTCCTGCAAATTGATGCAGGCAGATTCCAGCGCGTCGGTGACTGGCTTGAGCGCCGCATCATAATCAAGCAGCTTCAACAGTTTTTGCTGGATGGTCGTCAGTTGCGACAGGACCGGATGTTCGGATTCAGAAATCAATGCCGCCGCCTCTTGCCCACCTTCCATCAGGCTAGCAGCGTGGGCCAGGCGGCTATGTTCCTGGCTGATGCTTTCCCATTCACCAGGTTTGATTTGCAATTTATCGAGTTCGCCAACCTGCCATTCCAGACGCTCGCGTTCTTGCAGGACGCTCTTGGCATTGGTTTCAAATTCTTCGCGTTGCTTGCTGATATTGCGCCAGGCACGGTAGCGCAAACCAACTTCACTGACATGCGCTTGCAAGCCGCCTTGCATGTCCAGCAAATCGCGCTGTGCCTCGGTTTTCAACAAGGATTGGTGCGCATGCTGGCCATGGATATCCACGAGCATATCGCCAATTTCGCGTAATTGACCAGCCGTCGCGGTAATGCCGTTGATCCACGCTTTTGAACGGCCCGCATTATCGATGGTACGGCGCAAGATCAGTGGCTGATCCTGGTCAAAGAATTCATGTTCTTTGAGCCAGGCGGCGAGTGTTTCATTCACGGCAAATTCTGCACTGATATCCGTTTTGCTGGCAGATTCGCGCACCATGCTGGCGTCGCCACGGCCACCGAGGGCCAGGGTCAGAGCATCGATCAGAATGGACTTACCCGCACCGGTTTCACCGGTCAGCACACTGAAGCCTGAAGAAAATTCCAGCTCCAGCGTATCAACAATGACAAAATCTCGTATGGCAAGCGTGCGCAACATAATGGGCAGACATGAAGGAGTTTGTTAAGAAAATGGTGCCGGAAAGTACCAGCCAGCATAGCGAAATCGCTATTCTAGCAACAGCCTGTGACTTCTGTGTTCGTAAGAGTGGGCGAAAAAATTAATTCAGTGCACCCTCTACCGATGGATATTCATTCCAGTGCAGTTTCTCGCGCAAGGTGTTGTAATAATTCCAGCCGGGAGGATGCAGGAAGGTCACCGTATGGGCAGAACGGTTGACGATAATCCTGTCCTGATGCTGCAGGCTGGCAAAATTTTGCATATCAAAATTCAGGCTGATATCGCGCCCGGCCACTATGGTGATGACGATTTCGCTACTGTCTGGCAAGACAATGGGCCGGTTCGACAAGGCATGCGGCGCAATCGGCACCATTGCAATGCCTGACAGGCTGGGGTGTAGCAGCGGGCCACCGGCAGAAAGGGCATAGGCAGTGGAGCCTGTCGGCGTCGAGACGATGAGACCGTCCGAGCGCTGGTTGTACATGAAGTGTCCATCTACCTCTACCCGCAATTCCACCATCCCTGAGCCTGCACCGCGCGAGACCACGATATCATTGAAAGCCACGCCACTGAAAATCTGGTTGCCATCGCGGGTCACGATGGCCTGCAACAGGCTGCGGCGCTCAGACACATATTTGCCATCCAGCATTTCGGTGATGACAGGGATCATACGGTCAAGCGCAATATCGGTGATGAAACCCAGCCTGCCCTGGTTGATACCAATCAGAGGAATATTGTAGGGTGCCAGTTGCCGTGCTATGCCCAGCATGGTGCCATCGCCACCCACTACGATGGCGACATCGGCCAGCTTGCCTATCTCAGGCACAGGCATGCTGCTGAATTCGCTCAACTGCAGGTATTGCGCTGTTTCTGCCTCTATGACGACGCGGTGTCCCGCACTCGCGAGAAAATTGGCCAGTTCTTTAATCGAGTCAGCAATGCCTGTCGCATTCGATTTTCCAACAAGTGCAATGGTTTTGGCCTGTATTGTCATAAACAAAGGTAGGGTGACATGATGCCTGAGATTAGAACATAATTAGGGCATCTATGAATGGAATGAGTGCTCTTTATGGCAATTAAAGCAGTTTTGCTGGACCTCGATGATACTTTGTGGCCGGTTGCACCGGTTATTCGTCATGCTGAATCAGCCTTGCAGCAATGGTTGCATGAATATGCGCCCGTGGTTGCGCAAAATTACAATGTAGAAAAATTGCGTGAACGCAGGAATGTGCTGGTAGCCAGTGACCAGCGTTTTCAATATGATTTATGGGCCTTGCGCCATACCTTGCTGAAACAGGTGTTTGATGAACATGGGGTCGCTGCCGAAAAAGCCGATCAGGCCATGGCCGTTTTTGCCGACGCCCGTAACAAAGTCGATTTGTACAGCGATGTCAAACCCGCCTTGCAGGCTTTGCATGAAAAACTGCTCCTGGGCACTGTCTCGAATGGTTTTGCCGATTTGCAGGCGATAGGCCTGGCGCATCATTTCAAGGTGTCTATCGCTGCCTATCGTTTTGGCTGTGCCAAACCTGATTCAAGGATATTTCTGGCCGCTTGCCAGGCGTTGGGCCTGAAACCTGGAGAAGTATTATATGTAGGCGATGATTTATTGCTGGATGTGCAAGGTGCGCAACAGGCAGGATTAAAAGGCGGCTGGATGAACCGTCAGGGTTTAAAAATTGAAGATGAGCGCCATCTGCATATCAAGCCGGATGCAGAATTTGCCAATCTGCATGACCTGACTCTATGGCTATGAATTTTTCTATGTTCATGTCAGTCATGAACGCATAAAATGAAACCATGCAACTAGATATCCGCGCACAAACTTTATTAAAAGCCCTGGTCGAGCGTTATATCGCTGATGGCCAGCCTGTAGGTTCCCGCGCCTTGTCCAAAATATCCGGCCTGGAATTATCCCCGGCGACGATACGTAACGTCATGGCCGACCTGGAAGAAATGGGCTTTGTAGCAAGCCCGCATACTTCTGCTGGCCGTATCCCTACCCCCAGAGGCTACCGGGTTTTTGTCGATAAATTGCTTACTGTGCAAGATATCAATGCTACGGGCATGGATACACGCCTGCAATCCAGCTTGCAATCGAATATGAACGCGCAGTCGCCGCAAAAGCTGATTACCAATGCGGCACAAATCTTGTCGTCTCTGTCACAATTTGCCGGTGTCGTCATGACACCACGTACAGAGTCGATTTTTCAGCAGGTTGAATTTTTGCGTTTGTCTGAAAAACGCATCTTGCTTGTGGTCGTCACACCGGGTGGAGAAGTCCATAACCGCCTTTTGTTGACGGATGTCGATTACACACCGACACAATTGGTGCAGGCCGCCAATTACCTGAACCAGAATTTTGGCGGTTTGAGTTTTACCGATGCGCGTTCCCGCATCAATAATGAGTTGCGGCAACTGCAGAATGATATGACCAGGCTTATGCAGGCCGCTGTTGAAGCAGGTAGTAATGCCATGGATGAAGATAATGACGAAGTTGTTATCTCTGGTGAGCGCAATCTGCTGAATGTGCAAGACCTGTCATCAAATATGGGCTCATTGCGCAAGCTGTTCGATATGTTCGAGCAAAAAAACAGCCTCATGCAATTACTCGATGTATCCAGCAAGGCAACTGGTGTGCAGATATTTATCGGCGGCGAATCACAACTTGTACCCATGGAAGAAATGAGTATTGTCACAGCGCCCTATGGGGTGAACGGCAAGATCGTGGGTACCCTGGGTGTGATAGGGCCCACACGCATGGCGTATGAAAGAGTGATACCGATCGTGGACATTACGTCAAAATTATTATCTAATGCCTTAAGTCAATAATACAGGGTAGGAACTGGCGGAGCAGGCAGGCACACATTCATCCGGAGCAGGGTTGCTATGGAAAAGAAAAACGCAAAGATTTTGTTGATTGATGACAATGATGTAACCCGCGAGGTGCTCAGGGTCATCCTGAGGAGCGAGGGGTATCATGTTGTTGGTGAAGCAACTGACGGCGGCAGTGGTTTGGAACTTGCATTGAAGTTGAAGCCAGATTTAATCTTGCTGGATATCGTCATGCCCAAGATCAGTGGCACTGAAATTTTGCCACGTATCAGGGAACTGCTGCCAGAGGCAAGGGTGCTCATGGTGACAGCCAATAAGGATCAGGATACGATTACCGAGGTGGTTAAAACTGGCATACACGGCTATATCCTTAAGCCATTCAATGCACAGAAGATCATAAACACAGTGGAAGCAGTGGTAGCAAAGATCAATAGGTAGGCAGTACGGCGCACGGTGCAGGTAGGCCCGTGCGCTTGCAAGGGGGATCTGGGACTATTTCCCTGGGTTAAGCCTTGTGTTCACAATTGGGCTTGGTGCAGTTGCCATAAATCGCCAAGGCATGCTCGGCAATCTTGAAACCACGCTCCAGAGCGACAGTTTGCTGGCGTTGCTCTATCTCTTGGTCAAAAAATTCTTCCACTCGGCCACAATCGAGGCAAACGAGATGGTCATGGTGTGAGCCCTCGTTCAATTCGAAAATGGCTTTACCAGTCTCAAAATGATTACGGTTTAACAGGCCAGCCTGTTCAAACTGGGTCAGTACGCGGTATACAGTTGCTAAACCGACATCCATATTTTCGTTCAGCAGGATCTTATATACATCTTCTGCTGTCAGATGACGAACCGGGCTGTTCTGGAAGATCTCCAGGATTTTCAGTCGGGGCAGGGTGGCTTTCAGACCGCTAGCTTTGAGGTTGGAGGTGCTGTTTGTCATGTTTTCGATCAAAAAATTGCTATCTGCTTTATGATATCGGGTTTTAGGGCTTGTTGCTCAATTAAGAGGTTATCTATGCAACTGTTGTTTTCAGGTTTAACGCGGAATAAGATGAGCCGTGTAGCGGGTCTGGTAGTGCTGGCTTCTTTGACAGCATGTTCATCACCTATTCCCCTGCTGTCATCGGCTGACAGAACTTCAGTATATGCAACATCTGGCACCCCTAGTGATGCAAATGGTGCACAAGTGGTGGAGCCCACCGGTTTTGGCAAGGTGCTGGCCTTTATTTCACCTTACCGCGTTCCCATACAGCAAGGTAACTTCGTTTCCCAGGAAATGGTGGCACAGTTAAAAGAAGGTATGACACGTGAGCAAGTGCGTTTTATCCTTGGTACAGCCTTGCTGACCGATATGTTCCATGAAGACCGCTGGGATTACCCTTTCCGCCTTACCAAGCCAAATGGTGAACGTATCACCAGCCGCGTGTCGGTGTTTTTCAAGGATGGCACGGTAGCAAAATTTGAAGGCGGCAATTTGCCGACTGAAAAAGAATACCTGGCACGTATTACAGAATCCGCTTTGGGCCTGAACCGCGTGCAATCGGTGATAGAGACCGATGCGCCGAAGAAAAAAGAGAAATAAGCTGTTATGACTGCACTCAAAATTGCCGTGGCCGGGGCTTCTGGCCGTATGGGGAAAATGCTGGTCGAAGCAATCAGTAATGCCGGTGATATGGTCCTGGTTGGCGCGCTGGACGTGCCTGCTTCACCAGCCCTGGGTACGGATGCTGCGGCCAGTCTGGGCAAGCCTTGCGGCGTGAACATTACTGCTGACCTGGCAACTGGCCTCGCAAATGCCGACTACCTGATCGATTTCACCCGCCCTGAAGGTACGCTCAAGCATCTTGAATATTGCGCTGCTCACGGCGTCAAGATGATTATCGGCACCACGGGTTTTGATGATGCTGGCAAGGCAGCGATTGCCGCTGCCGCAGAGAAAACCGCGATCATGTTTGCGCCGAACATGAGTGTAGGCGTAAACGTCACCATGAAGTTGCTGGAAATGGCAGCCAAGAGCTTCGCCGAAGGTTATGACATCGAGATCGTTGAGGCACATCACCGCTTCAAGGTCGATGCCCCTTCAGGCACTGCCCTCAAGATGGGCGAAGTCATCGCCGATGCGCTGGGCCGTGACCTCAATGAAGTGGGCGTGTTTGCCCGTGAAGGTGTGACGGGTGAGCGCGACCCGTCTTCCATCGGTTTTGCTACTATCCGTGGCGGCGACATCGTTGGTGATCATACGGTCTTGTTCGCCGGCATAGGCGAGCGTGTCGAAATCAGCCACAAGTCTTCCAGTCGTGTGACTTATGCCCATGGCAGCTTGCGTGCAGCCCGTTTCTTGCAAGGCAAATCTACAGGCCTGTATGATATGTACGATGTCCTGGGTTTTCGTTAATCAGTCTGTAATAGTACGTGTGACCTCTACATGAATTCTGCAATCGCACATTATTGGGAACAGGCTGACGCACTGGGTCATCTGGTCGGTTGGTTATTATTGTTGATGTCGGTACTGAGTTGGACATTGATACTGATGAAGGGCTGGAGTTTCTGGCGTATCCGTAAAGCAGCCCCAGGCTTGCGCGCCTTCTGGCGTGCGCCCAGCCTGGCCGATGCCTTGTCGTCGCTGCGCCAAACTGATCAGTCCAAAATATTCATCACCCTGGCAGATGCTGCGCATGCCGCCAGTGACACGGCCCAACGCAGCGCCACCTTGTCTGCCAATGCCGGTCTTGGCGAAATACTGACGCGCAGCCTGCGCCAGGAGTTGCAAGGCCTGACAGTCAAACTGGAAACCGGTTTGAGCTTTCTCGCCTCAGTCGGCGCAACGGCACCTTTTGTTGGTTTGCTGGGTACAGTCTGGGGTATTTATCGCGCCTTGACGGCCATCTCATCCAACGGTGTGGTGCAAATCGACCAGTTGGCAGGGCCAGTAGGCGAAGCCCTGATCATGACAGCGTTGGGTTTGCTGGTAGCGATACCTGCCGTGCTGGCTTATAACGCCTTTAATCGCATTAACCGCATTACCCTGGCTGAGCTGGATGGATTTGCATTTGACTTGCATGCCCACATGAACAAGTCTTGAATTAAAAACAAAAAAACCGTCCCCAAAATTAAAAGATGACATTCGGTCAATTTCATACGCCGCGCGAACCCTCATCCCGTCCCCTGACTTCCATGGCGGACATCAATGTCACGCCCATGGTCGATGTGATGCTGGTTTTGCTGGTCATCTTTATCATCGCTGCCCCTTTCATGACGCATGCGATCAAATTGGATTTGCCGCAGGCACAATCGGCCCCGGTGGCTGAGCAGGCAGAGTCCGTACGTATTTCCTTTGATGCTGACGGCATCCTTTACTGGGATAAGCAGGTACTGGCCATGGCTGACCTGGAATCCAGGCTGGCCCTGCTGGCGAAAAAGAACAAGCAGACAGAAATCCAGTTGCGGGCTGATAAGGCTACCCGCTATGAAATTATCGCCCAGGTTATGGCGGCAGCCCAGACGCAAGGGTTGGCCAGGATTTCTTTTGTGACCGACAGCAAACAAGCCAAAAAACCGTAATTGTCACGGTTCAGTCATTACAAGACTGCGCTACACCCTGTAAAACGGCTCCAAGAACCTTTGCCCGTCAGGCTTTCCTCAATAATGTGCCTGAACCAGTTATAATCAAAGGTTCTGAGTCATTTCCGCATCTACTTCTGCTTACGCCATGCAAGAAAAATACACGCCCTCTGACGTCGAACAATCGGCGCAATCCCATTGGAAAAAGATCGATGCCTATACGGCAGTAGAAAACAATCCACGTTTCCCTAAAGGCAAGTATTACGCTTGCTCCATGCTGCCTTACCCTTCCGGCAAGCTGCACATGGGCCACGTGCGCAATTACACGATCAACGACATGCTGGCACGCCAGTTGCGTATGAAGGGCTATAACGTCCTTATGCCTATGGGTTGGGATGCTTTTGGCCTGCCAGCAGAAAATGCTGCGATTGCCTACAAAAAATCGCCAGCAGAATGGACTTACGCAAATATTGAAGACATGAAGTCACAAATGCAGCCCCTGGGCCTGGCATTTGACTGGACGCGTGAAGTCGCAACTTGTGACCCTGACTACTATCGCTGGAACCAGTGGCTGTTCCTGAAGATGCTGGAAAAAGGCGTTGCCTACAAAAAAACCCAGGTTGTGAACTGGGACCCTATCGATCAAACCGTACTGGCGAATGAGCAGGTCATCGATGGCCGTGGCTGGCGCTCTGGCGCCCTGGTAGAGAAGCGCGAAATTCCTGGCTACTACTTCGGCATTACTCAGTACGCAGATGAGTTGCTGAACAGTATCGACAATCTCGATGGCTGGCCTGAGCAAGTGCGCACCATGCAGCGCAACTGGATAGGCAAGAGCGAAGGCGTGCGCTTTGCTTTCCCGCACGAGATCAAGGATGAAACCGGCGCACTGGTACAAGACGGCAAGATGTATGTATTTACTACCCGCGCTGACACCATCATGGGCGTGACTTTCTGTGCAGTAGCGGCAGAGCATCCTATCGCCACGCTGGCAGCAAAGAACAATGCCGCACTGGCAGCCTTCATTGAAGTCTGTAAAGCTGGTGGCACGACAGAAGCCGAAATGGCGACCAAGGAAAAAGAGGGCATGCCTACTGGCCTCTTCGTCACTCACCCTCTGACTGGCGAGCAGGTCGAAGTCTGGGTCGGCAACTATGTTCTGATGACGTATGGTGATGGCGCTGTCATGGGCGTGCCTGCCCATGATGAACGCGATTTCGCGTTCGCGAAAAAATACAATATCGCCATCAAGCAGGTAGTGGCGATTGAAGGTGAGACTTTCACGACGGATGCCTGGGCAGAGTCCTATGGTGACAAGCAACGGGGAGTCACCGTTAATTCTGGCAAATATGACGGCCTGAGTTTCAAGGCAACTGTTGATGCCGTGGCCGCGGACCTGATTGCCAAAGAGCTCGGCGAAAAGAAAACCACCTGGCGCTTGCGTGACTGGGGTATTTCCCGTCAACGTTACTGGGGCACACCTATCCCTATCATCCACTGCGACAGTTGTGGTGACGTGCCTGTGCCGTATGAAGATTTGCCAGTCGTCCTGCCTACCGACTGTATCCCTGACGGTTCTGGCAATCCATTGAAACACCGTGAAGATTTCCTGAATGTGCCTTGCCCTAAATGCGGCAGCCCGGCACACCGTGAAACTGACACCATGGACACCTTTGTTGATTCCAGCTGGTATTTCATGCGTTATACCTGCCCTGATGCGACCACCATGGTTGATGGCCGTAATGATTACTGGATGGCGATGGACCAGTACATAGGCGGTGTCGAACATGCGGTTCTGCATTTGCTGTACGCACGCTTCTGGACCAAGGCCATGCGTGACCTGGGCTTGGTCAGTATCGACGAGCCTTTCAAGAACCTTTTCACGCAGGGCATGTTGCTCAACGAGTCTTATTATCGTGAAGATGCCAGCGGCAAGAAAATCTGGTTCTATCCGAATGAAATTGAAGTCCAGCATGATGACAAGGGGCGTCCAATCGCCGCCGTGTTGAAATCAGACGGACAGCCTGTGCAAATGGGCGGCATCGAAAAGATGTCCAAGTCCAAGAACAATGTGGTGGAACCGAAAGACATTATCGAGCAGTTCGGTGCTGATACAGCACGTCTGTTCACCATGTTCGCTGGCCCTCCGGATCAAAGTGCGGGATGGAGTAATAGCGGTGTAGAAGGTGCCTCACGCTACCTGCGTCGTCTGTGGGCTTCTGCATTGAAACTGTCTGGCACGATTGCCTCTGGCGCTGCTGCACCTGCTTCGTATGCAAATGACGTCAAGGCCCTGCGCCGTGAAGTGCATCTGACGCTGAAGCAGATCGATGCCGATTATGAGCGCCTGCAATACAACACGGTGGTCTCTGGTGCGATGAAGTTGCTCAACACCATAGAGTCCTTCAAGTCAGAAGCCGAAGGCAGTGCTGCAGCCTTGCGCGAAGCCTTCAGCATCTTGCTGCGTGGTCTGTATCCGGTATGCCCGCATATTACCCACGTATTGTGGCAAGAACTGGGTCTGGCGACAGAACTCGGTGAAATCATTGATGCACCGTGGCCACTGGTCGATGATGCTGCATTGGTGCAGGATGAAATCGAGCTCATGGTGCAGGTCAATGGCAAACTGCGCGGCAGCATCAAGGTTGCCAAGGATGCCGACAAAACCACCATAGAAGCAACTGCTCTGGCCAATGAAAGCGTACAGAAGTTCATGGAAGGCGCGGCCAAGAAAATCATCATCGTGCCTGGCAAGCTGGTGAATATCGTCGCCTGATTGTTTAACAGATATACCAGTAACAGGGAAAACCGCATGCAAGCAAACTATGTAAAGCGTCTGCAATGGCTGGCAGCCATCATGTCCATCATGCTGTTGTCGGCCTGCGGTTTCGCCCTGCGCGGCCCGGTTGCCTTGCCGTTTAAAAGTATTTATATCGGCATGCCAGAAAGCTCGGCCCTGGGTGGGGAATTGCGCCGCCATATCCGTGCCAATGGCCAGACCCAGATCATGTCTGAGGCCAAGGACGCGCAAGTGGTACTCGAAGTATTGAGTGAAACTCGCGAAAAACAAATCCTGTCGCTGAATAGCCAGGGTCGCGTGCGTGAATATAATCTGATTTATAACTTCCGTTTCCGTGTCCGCAATAATGTAGGCAAGGAATATCTGGAACCGGTAGATCTGCAGTTGAAGCGCAATATCACCTTTAATGAATCGCAAGTGCTGGCGAAAGAGGCAGAAGAAGTCTTGCTGTACCGTGATATGCAAAGTGACCTGGTGCAGCAAATCATGCGCAGGCTGGCCGTTGTAAAGATGGACGACTGATATGCAATTACGCTTCGATGCCCTTGATGGCCATCTGGCGAAAACACTGGCGCCACTATATGTGATCACCAGTGATGAGCATTTGCTGGCGCTGGAAGCCGCAGACAAGATACGTCGTGCCGCAAAATCGCAAGGTTTTTACGAGCGCGAAATCCTGACGGTGGAACGCAGTTTCAAATGGGGTGCCTTGCTGGCCGCGAATCAGTCGCAATCCCTGTTTGGTGATAAAAAACTCATCGACTTGCGCATCCCTACCGGCAAGCCTGGTAAAGATGGTGGCCAGGCTCTGCAGGATTATGTGACCAATTTATCGCCTGATAACCTGACCCTGATCACCTTGCCCAAGCTGGACTGGGCCACGCAAAAAGCCGCCTGGGTAGGCAGCTTGCAGCAAGCCGCGGTATATATCGACATCCCGCTGGTAGAGCGCAATCAATTGCCAGGCTGGATCAGCATGCGTCTGTCCTTGCAACAGCAAAGTGCAGACCGGCAAAGCCTGGATTTCATTGCTGACAGGGTAGAGGGCAACTTGCTGGCAGCCCATCAGGAAATCCAGAAGCTGGCCTTGCTGCACCCGGCAGGCAAACTGAGTTTTGAACAAATCCATGATGCCGTGCTCAATGTAGCGCGCTATGATGTCTTCAAACTCAATGAAGCCATGCTGGCCGGTGACGTTGCCAGACTGGTGCGTATGTTGAACGGCTTGAAAGGTGAGGGCGAAGCCCTGCCCCTGGTCTTGTGGGCCATGGCAGAAGAAATACGCACCTTGCTGAAACTGAAGTCTGGCATGGCACAGGGCAGACCCTTGTCAGCCTTGCTGAAAGAATACCGCATCTGGGGCCCGCGAGAAAAACTCATGGACCCTGCCTTGCGCCGCGTCAGCCTGGTAAATTTGCGGGCCGCACTGCAAGAGGCATCGCAGGTCGATAAGATGGTAAAAGGTTTACGAGCGAAGGCATTTGCAGGAGACCCCTGGGATGCCTTGTTACAATTGGGTTTGAGAGTGGCCAGGACAGCATAAAAGCTGTTCAACAGATAATCTGGCCTGCACCCGATTAAGCGGTTTATCAAACCGGAAATTGAATTCCCTCGCCACCTTGCTGGTGGCTGATCAACGACTATGAGGACCAGACGTTCTCTGAATGACGATATGGATATCAAGCACTACATGAATGACCTCGGCATCCGTGCCCGCGCAGCATCGCGCGCCATGGCCAAAGCCGACACCGCCGCCAAGAACAAGGTCCTGTCCCTGATCGCTGCCGCCATCAGGCGCGAGTCTGCAGCCTTGCGCGCCGCCAATGAACTTGACCTGGCCGCAGCCAAAGCAGCAGGCATGGAAGCAGCCATGCTTGACAGGTTGACCCTGTCTGACAAGGCGATTGCCACCATGGCCGAAGGCCTGGAGCAGATCGTCAGCCTGGCTGACCCTATAGGCGAAATCTCGAACATGAAATACCGCCCCACCGGCATACAGGTAGGGCAGATGCGTGTACCGCTGGGCGTCATCGGTATCATTTATGAGGCACGCCCGAATGTGACGGTGGATGCGGCTGGACTGTGTATCAAGAGCGGTAATGCCACCATTTTGCGTGGTGGCTCAGAAGCCATCCACTGCAATCAGGCCCTGGCGAAACTGGTCAAGGAAGGTCTGGCTGGCGCCGGTTTGCCTGCCGACGCAGTACAGATCGTCGAGACCACAAACCGCGCCGCTGTTGGTGAACTGATCACCATGCCGCAGTATGTTGATGTCATCGTCCCGCGTGGCGGCAAGGGCTTGATCGCACGCTTGATGCAAGAAGCCACCGTGCCCATGATCAAACATCTTGATGGTATCTGCCATGTGTATATTGATGACAAGGCTGACCTCAAAAAAGCCGTGGATGTCGCATTCAATGCCAAGTGCCACCGCTATGGTACCTGCAACACCATGGAAACCTTGCTGGTCGCGCAAGGCATTGCCTCGCAAGCCTTGCCAGCACTGGCTGAGCTGTATGCAGGCAAGCAGGTTGAATTGCGTGGCGACGATGCCGCCGCTGCAATACTGGCAGGCTACCCGCATCTGGTAAAAGCAACAGAAGAAGACTGGAGCACTGAATACCTGGCCCCAGTCCTGGCAGTGAAAGTAGTGGCTGACCTGGATGAAGCCATCACGCACATCAATGATTATTCATCCAAACATACAGAATCCATCATCACAGAAGACTATAGCCGCGCCCTGCGCTTCTTGCGCGAAGTTGATTCCGCATCGGTGATGGTAAATGCCTCCACCCGTTTTGCTGACGGTTTTGAATATGGCCTGGGCGCTGAGATTGGTATCTCGAATGACAAGCTGCATGCACGTGGCCCGGTAGGACTGGAAGGGCTGACTTCGATGAAGTATGTGGTCTTTGGACATGGCGAAGTGCGCCAATAAAAGAAAGAGCAATATGGGTTTTTATCCTTGGGTTAAAGTTTTCCACATTCTGTTCGTCACATCCTGGTTCGCCGGCCTGTTTTATATGCCACGTATCCTGGTCAACCTGGCGATGGAAAATCACTCACCCACGACAGAGCGCCTGTTGCTGATGGCGCGCAAGTTGTATCGTTTCATGACGATCCTGGCGGTACTGGCACTGATCTTCGGCCTGTGGTTGTGGCTAGGCTATGGCATATGGAAGGGCCCGGGTAATGGCTGGCTGCATGCCAAGCTGACTTTGGTGATCTTGCTGATAGGCTATCACCACGCCTGTGGCAGCTTGTTGAAAAAGTTTGAGAAGGGCGTTAACAAGCGCAGCCATGTCTGGTTCCGCTGGTTTAATGAAGTGCCGGTGATTTTGTTGCTGGTGATATTGATTTTGGTAGTCGTCAAACCTTTTTAGGTTTGACGAGGTTTTCAAGTACGGTTGACCTGGAGTGCAGAACTCCAGGCCAACAATTGGCGGTGAATATTCACCATCGTTTTTTTTAACGGATAAAGGGTACTCCTATGACGCGTTATTCTTATTTTTGCCCATGCCCACGTGGCCTGGAAATAGCCCTGGCTGAAGAGCTCGGAGAAATTGCAGCCCTGGATAAAACCATGACTGTCCATAATCAGGTGCCGGGCGGTGTGCATTGCTCAGGCAGCCTGCATGATGGCTGGCGTATCAACCTGCATTCACGCATAGCCTCGCGCGTGTTGATGCGTATGGCGCATTCTGGCTATACCAATGAAAATGATATTTACGACCTGGTGCTGGCCCAGCCCTGGGAAGACTGGTTTGGCTATCACCATACCATCCGTGTTGATGTCACGGCAGTCAAATCACCTTTGAAGAGCCTGGACTTTGCCACGCTCAAAATCAAGGATGCGATCTGCGACCGTTTCCGCGACCAATTCACCCAGCGCCCCTCAGTCAATACCAAGAACCCTGACATGCGCATCGTGGGTTTCATGGATGCACGCAATTTTACGGTGTATCTGGATATCTCTGGCGAACCTTTGTTCAAGCGCGGCTGGCGCCTGGAAACCGGTGACGCGCCCTTGCGTGAAAACCTGGCAGCAGGCTTGCTGCGCACCGCAGGCTGGAAACCTGGCACACCTTTGTTTGATCCCATGTGCGGTTCTGGCACCATCCTCATCGAAGCTGCACAAATCCTGGCGGGCATACCACCAGGCCTGAAGCGTGAATTCGCTTTCGAGAAAATGCATCAGTTCGATGCTGATGCATGGGCACAGATCAAGGCCAGCGCCAAGCCACATCCTTTACCTGCAGAGCCAACGATTTTTGGCAGTGACATTTCTGGCGACATGATCGTCATGACGCGCAATAACCTGAACAAGGCGGGCATACGTTTTGACGTGCCACTGAAGCAGATAGAAGCGCAGGAAATCAAGGCACCAACGACAGAGCCAGGCATCCTGCTGACCAACCCGCCTTACGGTGAACGTATCGGTGTGCGCGGTGACAGCACGATGGAAGAAGATGATATGGCCAAAGACTTCTTCAGCGCCTTCAGTACCACGCTGAAGCAGCGCTTTGCTGGCTGGAGTGTGTTCCTGTTCACGGCGGATCTGGGCTTGCCCAAGATGTTGCGTTTGAAAGAGTCACGCAAGACCCCATTCTTCAATGGCGCACTGGAATGCCGTTTGTTCCGCTTTGACATGGTGGCAGGTTTTAACCGCAGGGAAGAAGCCAAACCAAAAGATATAGCTGAATAATTTTCATGCTATGGCAATAAGCCACTGAAAAAGCGGCCAGGTCTCAGCAGACCTGGCCGTTTTGCTTTAGGCTTGAGGCTTCACTTCAAGATTTTGCAAGGAGATGTAGTCATGGCACTGGAATCAACCGCCAAACAACTGAATTTGAAAGACCCGTCCTTATTACGCAACCAGGCCTACATCAATGGCGAGTGGGTCACAGGCACAGCCAGTTTTGAAGTGAATAATCCTTCCACGCTGGCAATACTGGGTACAGTCCCTAATCTGGACGCCAGCCATACCGAGGCTGCCATCAAGGCCGCGCAAGTGGCCTTCCCGCTCTGGGCCGCAAAAACCGGCAAAGAACGCGCGACGCTCATGCGCAAATGGTTTGACCTTATGATAGAGAATGCCGACGACCTGGCTGCCATCATGACGGCAGAGCAGGGCAAGCCCCTGGCCGAAGCCAAGGGTGAAGTCATCTACGGTGCCAGTTTCATAGAATGGTTTGCCGAAGAAGCCAAGCGCGTATCTGGTGATGTCATGGCATCAACCTGGAGTGACAAGCGCATGGTGGTCTTGAAGCAGCCTATCGGTGTCTGTGCTTCCATCACGCCATGGAATTTTCCTATCGCCATGATCACCCGCAAGGTGGCACCAGCGGTTGCTGCTGGTTGCTCCATCGTCATCAAGCCTGCCGAGCAAACTCCCTTGTCGGCGCTGGCCATGGCAGAACTGGCGCACAGAGCTGGCATACCGGCAGGCATCATCAATATCGTCACTGCTGACTCTGAGCAATCCATTGCTGTCGGCAAGGTCTTGTGCGACAGCCCTGTGGTCAGGCATTTGTCCTTCACTGGTTCAACACCAGTAGGCCGCATCCTCATGCGCCAATCGGCCCAGACAGTCAAAAAGCTGGCGCTGGAACTGGGCGGCCATGCTCCGTTCATCGTGTTTGAAGATGCTGACCTGGATGCTGCCGTCGAAGGTGCGCTGCAATCAAAATTCCGTAATTCCGGCCAGACCTGCGTCTGTACCAACCGTTTTTATGCGCATGAATCAATTTACGACGCCTTTGTTGAAAAATTGTCAGCAGGTGCTAAAAAGATCAAGGTCGGCGATGGTTTTGCCACTGGCATCAACCAGGGGCCGATGATCGATGCGCAGGCAGTCGCCAAGGTAGAAGAGCATGTGGCCGATGCCCTCAAGCAAGGTGCAAGCTTACAGGCTGGCGGCAAATTGCTGAAAGCTGGCAAACTTTTTTATGAACCAACCGTGCTGTCGAATGTCACATCTGGCATGTTGATCATGAATGAAGAAACCTTTGGCCCGGTGGCCGCAGTCGTCAAGTTCAAGACTGAAGAAGAAGCCATTGCCGCCGCGAATAACACTGACTTTGGCCTGGCATCCTACTTTTATTCACGCGACATAGGCCGTGTCTGGCGGGTTGCTGAAAAACTCGAATACGGCATGGTGGGTATCAACACTGGCCTGATCTCTAATGAAGTAGCACCGTTTGGCGGCGTCAAGCAATCCGGCCTGGGGCGAGAAGGCTCCAAATACGGCATGGATGAATATCTGGAAATGAAGTACCTTTGTATGGGTGGCATCTGAATTTCATTTTGAACTTCAGCATGAACTGCGGCGTGAACTTCAGCCTGGTATTGGCTGCAGTCCCTTAGCCCCCAATTTGTAGTCCCATGCCTGATAGCTGCTACTGCTATCAGGCGCAACACTGAATTTGCCCATGTCCTCTGCAACCAAGATCAGCAATGCTGGCCTGGCGACCTTACTGGCTGCCCTGGCCATGCTTGGTCCGTTCTCGATTGATACATACCTTCCTGCCTTCCCCAATATCCAGTCCACCCTGCATGCGAGTGCGCTGGAAGTGCAGCAAACGCTGACGGCCTATATGCTGTCCTTTGCCGTCATGACCTTATGGCATGGTGCTTTGTCGGACGCATTTGGCAGGCGTAATGTAATTCTGGTGGCGCTGGCGGTGTTTGCCGTTGCCAGCTTTGGTTGTGCTTCTGTGCATAGCATTCATTACCTGTGGGGCTTCCGTATCCTGCAAGGCGTGTCTGCCGGGGCTGGCATGGTGGTGGGGCGTGCCATTATCCGCGACTTGTATGCTGGTGCACCGGCAGAACGCTTGCTGTCGCTGGTGACCATGATATTCTCTATTGCCCCGGCGATTGCCCCCATCCTGGGTGGGTGGATAGTACGTTTCGAGAGCTGGCGGGCGATTTTTCTTTTGTTGTTTGGCTATACCGTGGTCCTGTGGTGGGCTTGCTATAAGCATCTGCCTGAATCCCTCCCCATGGACAAGCGCCAGCCTTTTAGCGCAGAATTTTTATGGGTCAGTTATAAAAAAGTATTCAAATCACCGTTATTCCATTTAAAGGCTGGCACCATCGCCTTTAATTTTGCGGGTCTGTTCCTGTACGTTTCCGCAGCCCCTGCTTTTATTACCCAGCATTTGCATCTCGGGCCAGATCAGTTTGGCTGGCAATTCGTGCCTTCAGTTGGGGGTATCTTTTTAGGTGCCCTTGCCGCCAATCGCCTGGCGGGCAAAATGACAGTCTGGAAACAGGTCAGCATAGGCTTTTGCTTTTTGATAGGCGCATCCCTGTTCAACGTGGTGTTTCATTATTTTTCGCCGCCGATTTTATTGTGGTCAGTAACACCCTTGTTCTTTTATACCTTTGGCATGTCACTGGTCGCACCAGGGGCAACCTTGCTGGTATTGGATTTGTTTCCTAACATAAGAGGCATCGTCGCCTCGTGCCAGTCGGCAACCGTCACCATGCTGGGCGCTGTCATTGCCGGCATGGTCGCGCCAGCCCTTGATCATTCTGTGCTGACCCTGGCGCTGGGGCAGTTTGCCTGTGCCGTCATAGGTGCCACCATGTGGTACACCGGGCGTGCTTACTGGCGTGCCATGACCGCGCAAAAACAGAATGCCTGGGAAACTGTGGAATAAGTATTTTCACTAATTGTTCTAATGAAATATTTCATTTTGTCAATAAGAAGATATTTCATTTATAATAATACATAAATAAATTTCAAGTCAGTTACTTGAAATGCTAGTTACTGGCCTTATATGATTGGTGCTTTGCAGCAATGAGGCGAAATCGAGTGTCGTCAGCAGGTTTCCTTGATTTTGTGTACTATTCGTTCCGCATATGCAAATAAGATTTCCATCGTGTTCTTTTAAGCTGAACTTTATTAGAGTGTAGCTTTCTAAACACATTGAATTCATCAAGTTGTCACTTTTCGCAGGTATCGTGCCGCTTGTCATTGGATCTCTTACCGATTCAAGGCTGTAAAACACCTGTAATTCTGTTTTTACCGTGCTTGATATAAATTGGTGAAAACTTAACATTCATTTTTGGATACTAGATAATGAAAAAATCATTCCTCGCACTTGCTCTGATGAGTGCTTTCTCCGGTGCAGCGTTTGCTCAATCTTCCGTTACTATCTACGGTATCGTTGACGCTGGCTTCCAAAGTCTGGATAACGGCACACCTGCTGGCCGTTTCAACAAACTCCAGAGTGGTCAGGAAAACGGTTCCCGTCTGGGCTTCAAAGGTACTGAAGACCTCGGTGGCGGCTTGAAAGCCAACTTCGTTCTGGAAATGGGTCTGAACGTTGATGACGGTAGCTCTGCTCAAGGCCGTACATTTGGCCGTCGTTCTACAGTTGGCCTGTCTGGCGATTTCGGTACAGTAGATCTGGGCCGCGACAAGACTCCAACTTTCAAATTCTTTGACAACTTTGATCCGTTTGCATCTGGCTACATCAACAGCGGCAATGGTCTGTCCAATTTGTACTTCATCGGTGGCACAGCGACTGTAGCAGGCGCGAATGCTAACTCCGGTGGCCGTGCAAGTAATGCCATCTACTACTACACACCAGGCAACCTGAACGGTTTCTCTGCTGTTGGTCAATACGGTTTCGGCGAAGCCGCTGGCGATAACTCTGCTGGCCGTACTCTGGGTCTGAACCTGCGTTACAACGCTGATGGCTTGGATGTTGGTTACTCTTTCGTTAAAGATAATGGCCAAGCTGCTGCTAACGGTCCTATCAATGCACGTAAAGGTAACACTCTGGCTGTTGCTTATGATTTCGGCGTAGCTAAACCAGTCTTTATCTATCAAAAAGTGAGTGATGACGCTGTTTTGGCAGTTGATCAAAAGATCTTCTCCCTGGGCGTAACAGTTCCGTTTGATCCAACAAACAAAATTTTGGCTACTTTCACCAAAATCAAAGACTCTACTCCAGTTGCAGCTAACTCCGCTGCTACAGTTGGCGATGCTAAGCAATTCGCAATCGGCTACCAGTACACATTCTCCAAGCGTACTGACCTGTATGCTGCTTTCGCAAGCACAACACAAGATGCCAATTCCCAAAAAGTGGGCGCAGCAGTTAAAGGCGCTGACGTAAAAGAATTGACATTCGGTGTACGTCACCAGTTCTAATTCTGCTGAAGGGCTAGTCCCTTCATGCGTTTAAAAAGAGAAGAGTGTCCTGTATTGGACACTCTTTTTTTTTGAAATGATCGCGCAATGTAATTCCAGCGCATGCTTACTAGAACTCATTTCATAAATAGTGTTGATGGCGAACAAGACAATTTGGGATGCAGTGCAACTTGCGCAACGCTGCAATGCGCTCAAATCGCCAGCACACGTATGAGGCAAACGCATCTCATGCATATTTATGAAATGAGTTCTAATCTCGATACGCTGGTGCGGCATATTGCATTCGCTTAAGAATATTGCTATTTGAATGACGATATCAGGCACTATTTCCTGCAAGTGAAATTCCGTGCCAGATCCGGTTGTGCCTCAAAAAATCTTCTTTCTTTGTAACTCCATAGATAGACTTTCCCCTTCTCTTCATAAATGGCGTTGCCAAAAAAATTACGATCACTGTAAAAGCTTGAGCGCCAGAAAGAACCATAGTCCACGCAATCCGGAGTGTGTTCAATGAGTTGCTGGTGAATCAAGATGTTCTTGTACGTGTTTGCGCTAGGGATAAGCGCTATAAGAAAAACGAAGTTAGCAATGAGCGGTGACATCCCGTGAATTTTTTTGGACAAATAACGCATGCTAAGAATCGTGATTAACCCGGCACATATGAAGGAAAAAATAATGGGCGGGAATAGAAACGGCAAAAACTGCACATACATGAGAATAAAAAACGGAAGCGCAAGAGGACAAAGAAAATCAAAATTGAATAATGATAAGAATGCCCAAAAAATATAGGTTTGTAGAAAGATGCGATTTTTGGGTGCGAAATGTGGCATGTTATTTTTGTTGAGATTCCGGGAATGGAAAGTTAATAAGTTATTCGCTTGAAAAAAATGCTGTCGTTGAAGCGTAATGATCATGAGAATTGAAATAATAGCATCACATTTGCTCTGCCTGAGACCTTCTCCTGGCCAATTTTGTTATTCTTATTCGAAAGGCAAATGACCCTTATCCATTTTTTAGCAGCCATTTCGAGACGGTATAAATACTGAGCAAAAAAACAAACCGTACATAAACGGTGAAATTCCAGTAATGCGAATATGAAGACTCTCGTCCTTGGCTGTTAAATTACGGATGAGGTATCAATGCGAATGCGCACAACAAGCCGGATATTCCTGACAGTGCAGTCTGGGCTTTGTTACAATGGCTTTATCACACGTTTCCGGGCTTCATCATGAAAATCACGAAAAAATCCGCCGTATTACTGACCTTTATGCTGGCTTGTACTGCAGGGCAGGCCGTTTTCGCACAAGCGCCTTCCAAGGCCGATGTCCCACCTCCGCCAAAAATGGAAAAACTGGAAGAAATCCCCGATCCCAAAGGCGTATCGGTGAGCAAGCCAGAACCCAGGACCAAAGTGACAGAAAAGCGTGTCATTGGCGGCAAGGGTACAGAAGTACAAGTGAAGTCCGGCAAAAGCAATTACACAGTCAAAACCGATACTGACGTAGGCAACGCGCCTAAAGGCACGGTGCAGGGCGATGCCAATCGTGCAGCCCAATGGACCATACTTGAATTTGGCGGCAAGAAAGAAGTGAAAGAGGGTAATCCTCCTGATGTTCTGCCACCTGCTTCAAAATCTGCTGCCCCTGCCAGTTCTGCCATCGCAAAGTAAGTGCTTACAAGGTAGTCGCCAGGCATGCACTGAGCAAACCGGGCTGTCGCTAAGCATTGACGGTAAATATTCGCAGTAAGCATTCACTTAGTTCTCATTTTTTTATTGATATGGCAGTTTTTACACCGGTAACCCTGGACGATCTTGGCCCCTGGATGCAGCAATTTCCACTGGGTAAGGCCCTTAGCATCAAAGGTATCGCTTCAGGCATAGAAAATAGCAATTTTTTCATCAATACCGAAGCAGGTGAATTTGTCCTGACGATTTTTGAAAACCTGAGCTTTGAGCAATTGCCGTTTTACCTGAAGCTCATGCGCCATCTGGCAGACCATGGCGTACTGGTGCCTGCGCCTATTGCCAATGATCAGGGTGAGTTAGTGGTCGCTCTGCATGGCAAGCCTGCTGCGATTGTCAGCAAGCTTGAAGGCAGCTCACAAATGGACCCGCAGGCCGTGCACTGTGCCGAGGTCGGCACCATGCTGGCACGCATGCATGTGACGGGCAAGGATTTCAGCATACAGCAACCCAATCTGCGTTCGCTGGACTGGTGGCACGAGACCACGCCCAAGGTTTTACCTTTCCTGTCGGATGAATTGCAGCATCTGTTGCGGGCCGAAGTGCATTTTCAGGATGCTTTCGACAGCACACCAATTTACCGCGCCTTGCCGCGTGGCCCTGTGCACGCCGACCTGTTTCGCAATAATGTGATGTTCGACGGCGAGCGCCTGACCGGTTTCTTTGACTTTTATTTCGCTGGTTGCGATACCTGGATTTTTGATGTTGCCGTAACCGTCAATGACTGGTGCATCGATGTTGCCACTGGCGTGCTGGATGAGGCACGTGTACTGGCCTTGCTGAACGCCTATCATGCAGTGCGCCCTTTCACGAAAGAAGAGGGCATTGCCTGGCAACCCATGTTGCGCGCAGCGGCTTTGCGTTTCTGGTTGTCGCGCCTGTATGACTTCTACCAACCCAGGGATGCAGAAATGTTGACTCCGCATGATCCTACACATTTTGAGCGTATTTTGCGCCTGCGTGAATCGGGGCGTGTCCCGGCATTGCCTGTCAATACATGAAAACAATAGATGCAAGGTCAGGCTGGACCTGGGTGACCCGGGGTTTTGCGTTATTCCGTCAACGGCCCGCAGAGTTGATCAGCTTGTTTTTCTTATGGATGATGCTGACTCAATTGCTGAAGTTCATCCCTGTAGCAGGGCAATTCCTGAGCCTGTTTTTGTTCCCGGTATTTTCAGTCGGGCTTATGCAAGCCTGTTTGCTGGTCGAAAACGAGCAGAGAATAACGCCCAGCTTGCTTTTTATGGGTTTTAAATCCCAGCACAGGCTTGCTTTGCTGGGATCGGGTGTCTTCCGTATATTGGCCATATTTGTAACGGGCTTACTTTCTGATGCACTGGCTGACGGAGATATTGAGGCCTTTGTAAAAATTATGCAAACTGCCGGGCCTATGGATGCGAATGCACTGCAGCAAGCTTTTCCATTCAAGGGTATTTTCTTTTCGGTCCTGCTATACATTCCATTTGCGATGGCATTTTGGTACAGCGTCCCATTGATGGTATGGCAGCGAATGTCGCTGATGAAATCCATGTTCTATAGCTTCTTCGCCGTGCTGCATTCCTGGAAGGCGTTCATTGTCTATGTCCTTGGCTTGTATGGCGTGATGATACTGGTCAGCCCGTTTGCACTCATTTTTGCAGGAATAGATATTTATGTTGCAGCACTTATGCTTGCAGCATTGTCATTTCTTATTTTTGTTATCGCTTATTGCTCTTCTTATCCGACTTACACTGATGTTTTTGGCAAGCCGGATGCAGGAGATCAGCCCGCTGCCTGATGTTCTGAAGGCAGATCCAGGTCTTCGATGATCTCAAAGCTATGCGTCATTTCCGCTGTCTTTTCCAGCATGATTGATGCAGAGCAGTATTTTTCATGTGACAGCTTGATCGCGCGTTCAACCAGGCTGGCTTTCAACTGGCGGCCACGCACGACGAAGTGAAAATTGATCTTGGTGAATACCTTGGGTTCAGTATCAGCACGTTCGGCTGTCAGCTTGACGTCACAGCCACGGATATCCTGCTTACCCTTGCGCAAAATCAGCACCACATCATAAGCCGAGCAGCCACCCGTTCCCAGCAAGACCATCTCCATAGGGCGGGGCGCAAGATTGCGGCCGCCGCCATCTGGTGCGCCATCCATTAATACAGCATGACCGGAGCCGGTTTCTGCCAGAAAAGACATGCCGGACGACCCTGTCCAGCGTACTGTTGCTTCCATTCTTTACTCCCCAATGAATTAGAAAATACCGTCCTCAGATTGTAGCCTATTGCTCAAAATCGTGAACTTTTGCGAAAAAAACTGTGAATTACCTTGCACTGCACAATTTCTTATCCTATTATTGACTCATCGGTTAGTTAATAGCAAGTCTGGCAACTAACCCTGCAATTGTCTCCTCCACCTACTCCTTTGGTGGATTCAACCCGAAGCCAGTCTTCGGGTTTTTTTTTGTCTGTGTTTCTGCAAAATTCCCACATACTTGCTGCCAAGCCTGCACAAAAATTAAACAGTCCTTGCACTAAGTCTTTGAAAATACTATAATTTCCGACTCCCTGATCGCCCAAGGGAGAAGTGATAAGGACGAGTCTGCTGAAATGAATGGCAGAACCACCAAAAACACAGAATATTTGAGGGCGTTTTTAACTTTTATTAGGATTCAACATGAAAACCTTTTCCGCTAAGGGCCATGAGGTTCAGCGCGACTGGTTCGTGATTGACGCGACAGATAAAGTACTCGGACGTGTTGCCAGCGAAGTGGCACTCCGTTTACGCGGCAAACATAAACCAGAATTTACACCACACGTAGACACAGGCGATTTTATCGTTGTTGTTAATGCAGGCAAACTGCGCGTGACTGGTACTAAAGCTCTGAACAAAACATACTACCGTCACACTGGTTATCCAGGCGGTATCTATGAAACAAATTTCCAGAAAATGCAAGAGCGTTTTCCAGGTCGTGCACTCGAGAAAGCTGTCAAAGGCATGTTGCCTAAAGGCCCACTCGGCTATGCAATGATCAAGAAGCTGAAAGTCTATGCAGATGCAACACATCCGCATGCAGCTCAGCAACCACAAGTACTCGACATCTAAGGATTAGCCATGATCGGTAATTACAACTACGGAACTGGCCGTCGCAAGAGCGCAGTTGCTCGCGTATTCCTGAAATCCGGCAGCGGCAAGATCGTTGTCAACGGCAAACCAGCAAACGAGTATTTCTCTCGTGAGACTGGCCTGATGGTCATCCGCCAACCTCTGGAACTGACTAATAATCTCGAAACATTCGACATTATGGTTAACGTTCACGGCGGCGGCGAATCCGGCCAATCCGGTGCTGTTCGTCACGGTATCACTCGTGCCCTGATCGACTATGATGCTGCTTTGAAACCTGAATTGTCCAAAGCTGGCTTCGTTACTCGTGATGCTCGCGAAGTTGAACGTAAAAAAGTTGGTCTGCGCAAAGCACGTCGCGCAAAACAATTCTCCAAGCGTTAATTTTTTATCGCTGGAAGCAATTACTACAATTGCTGCAATTGTTACAAGAGAAAGCCGCCTGCAAGGGCGGCTTTTTTGCTTTGGAGCATGTAACGAGTTTTTTCAGTCGCAGCGGCATGGACTCTTATGCTGCTAGAATAGCGTCAAAATTTCTTGCAAGGAAAGCATATGATTAAAATTGGCATCGTAGGTGGCACGGGTTATACCGGGGTAGAATTACTGCGCATATTGGCCACCCATCCTGAAGCGCACATCACGGCAATCACTTCCCGCAAGGAAGATGGCTTGCCGGTTTCTGACATGTATCCTTCCTTGCGTGGCCGCGTCGATATCGCTTTTTCTGCGCCTGACAAAGCCAACCTCAAAGAATGCGACGTCGTCTTCTTTGCTACCCCGCATGGCGTCGCCATGGCACAGGCACCTGAACTGCTGGCCGCCGGCGTCAAGGTCATCGACCTGGCAGCCGACTTCCGCATGAAGAATGTGGCAGAATTTGAAAAATGGTATGCCATCCCGCACACCTGTACCGATGTACTGGAAGAAGCCGTATACGGCCTGCCAGAGCTGAACCGTGCCGCCATCAAGACCGCCAGGGTAGTTGGCAACCCAGGTTGCTATCCAACCACCATGCAATTGGGTTTTGCACCGCTGCTGAAGGCGGGCATCATTGATGCAGGCAACCTCATCGCTGACTGCAAATCCGGCGTATCCGGTGCAGGCCGCAAGGCTGAACTGGGTCTCTTGTTCTCTGAGACCAGTGACAGCTTCAAAGCCTATGCTGTATCCGGCCACAGGCATACTCCTGAGACGGTAGAGCAATTGCAGCGCATCAGCAAAGACCAGATCGGCCTGTTGTTCACGCCGCACCTGGTACCGATGATACGTGGCATGCATTCCACCCTGTATGCGCGCCTGACTACAGAAATCAGCAACGAAGATCTGCAAGCCCTGTTTGAAAATGCCTACAAGGATGAAGTTTTTGTTGATGTCTTGCCATTTGGCTCGCATCCAGAGGCACGTTCCACCCGCGCTTCCAACATGTTGCGTCTGGCTTTGCACAGGCCAAACAATGGCAATACGGTCGTCATACTGGTTGTGCAGGATAATCTGGTCAAAGGCGCATCTGGCCAGGCAGTGCAATGTATGAATCTGATGTTTGGCCTGGAAGAAACGACCGGGTTGATGCACGTGCCAGTGCTGCCGTAATCGCGCGGTCATGGCAAAGTCACGTCTGACTCCCAAGCGCTTCCTGGCGCCAAAAATGACGATTACGCATGAACGTCCATGGTCATCAAAAATGGCCATGGCTGGCATCGTCATTGCTGTTGCTGCCGGCATCGCTTGGTGGACTTATGATCTGGGCAAGAATTTTGCTCTTGGTTCCAGGATCAGTGCTGACCAAGTCGAAGAACTCAAAGAAAAAATCAAGGAATTGACTGCCGAGCGCGACAAGTTGTCACTGGCAGCCAATACCATAGAGAGCACGGTCAACATCGACAAATCTACCCAGAAGCAATTGACCGACCAGGTCAAGGCTTTGACGACAGAAAACCTCAAGCTCAAGGACGACCTGGCTTTTTTTGAGAGCCTGACGCCTTCTGCAGTCGGTGCGGAAGGTATCTCGCTACAGAATTTCAAGGTGGAAATACTTAGCCCAGGCCAGTTGCGCTTCAGGGCGCTGGTCATGCAAGGCGGTAAAAGTGGCCGTGATTTCACCGGGGAAATGCAATTCAGCCTAAACTTGGTGCAAGCCGGTAAACCTGCTACGATGCTGTTTCCCGATCCTAAATCGGGCGATGCCGGTAAGCTGAAGTTGTCATTCCGGCATTATCAAAGACTGGAAGGTACTATTACCTTGCCAGAAGGAGCTACGGTTAGAGGTGTGCAGGCCAAAGTATTATCGAATGGCCAGATCCGGGCTCAGCAAATGGTCAATTTATAGTGGTCAATCCCTAAACCAGGCAAAGAAACGCTGCGCTTGCTAAAATAGCATTTCTGATATGCTGCGGCTTCTGGCTTATTTCCTCATGAAGGAACACCAATGTTTAATCGAAAAACCAAAAACACCATAGACAGCCTGATCGGTGCAACCACCGTCATCCAGGGCGATTTGCATTTCAAAGGCGGTTTGCGCATTGATGGACATATCCGCGGCAACGTGGTTGCTGATCTGGAATCATCGAGCATGCTGGTTATTTCTGAGCAAGCCAAAATTGATGGTGAAGTCCGCGCCGCCCACATAGTTGTTAATGGCGTCATCAATGGTCCGGTATTTTCTTCAGAATTGCTTGAATTACAGCCAAAAGCACAAATATCTGGTGATGTGCACTACAAAACACTGGAAATGCTGAGCGGCGCTGTAGTTTCTGGCAAGCTTAGCCATGACCAGCCGCATGAACCTGTCTTGAAACTCGCAGCGAACAATGCATAGATTTCTGTGCGGGTCTATAATGATGGTAAATAGTCTGAAGGAGTAATTATGAACGCTGTTGCCGAAATGCCCGCACCCATTGTTTTCACTGAAAGCGCCGCTGCCAAAGTAGCCCAGCTGATTGAAGAAGAGGGTAACCCTGACCTGAAACTGCGCGTCTTCGTACAAGGCGGTGGTTGCTCAGGTTTCCAGTATGGTTTCACATTTGATGAAATCACTAATGAAGATGATACGACCATGACCAAGAATGGCGTCCATTTGCTGATCGATTCCATGAGCTACCAGTATCTGGTTGGCGCAGAAATCGATTACAAGGATGACCTCGAAGGCGCACAGTTTGTCATCAAGAACCCGAATGCAACAACCACTTGTGGTTGCGGGTCTTCATTCTCAGCATAATCCTCGTTGATTTGCCTGAAAAAGGACGCTTAGGCGTCCTTTTGTTTTTTGCGTGCCTGATTGGTGCTAAAGGTAGAATTAATTGTTACAGTTTACAGAGTCTTGATAAATTGCTTATCAAATGATTTCCTGTAAGATTCGGCCCTCTGGCATTTTAATTAATTTGGCAAGGTGGTTCGACATGAAAAATAAACTGGCATTGATCCTGGTATCCATTTCACTCACTATGACAATGACCGTACATGCAGGTGAAGGCGAGTTGAGCAAATCAGAACGCCGCCAGTACAATGCCATGCTCAAGGCGATTGATGGTAATGACGCCGCTGCCGTAGAAAAGCTCATCAAGGACAAGATCAAGCTGGACTTGCAGGAAGACAGCCGTGCCGCCCCCACCTTCATGACGCAAGCAGCATTGAAGGGTAACAATGACATCATCCTGGCTTTGCTTAAAGCTGGCGCCAGCATAGAATCTACCAATGGCGATGGACATACACCTGTATTTTGCGCCGTGATGTCAGACAAGCTGGAAACAGTCCAGCTTTTGATCAGTAAAAAAGCTGACGTGAATGCCACTGCACCCAATGGTGATACGCCTTTGTCATGGGCCAAGGGTGTAGCCAGGCCGAACAAGAAAATGATAGACATCCTGGTCAAGGCTGGCGCTAAGTAAATAATTTTCTTGCTGACAGGGCTGGTAATTTCTCGCTCTGTAAAGCAGTCTCCTTGGCAGGCATGTTGCATGCAGCACTTCTGGAAGAAGCAATGAAAAGTATTTGCGGCAATTTCTGAGAACAATTCATCACAAGAGCATTAAAGCTGATTACACTCCTTGAATAAACAGGAGCCAGCATGGAAGCATCCCTAGCCATATCTTCACGCCAGCAAGACCTTGTGCGCGCACTGCGTCAGCAATTGCCTGCGCATTGCATTTTGTATGATGAAGAAGATACCCGTCCTTATGAATGCGACGGTCTGGCTGCCTACCGCCAGTTGCCGATGGTGGTGACCCTGCCAGAGAATGAAAGCCAGGTCATCAGCATTATCAATATCTGCCGTGAAAAGCAGATTGCCATCGTGCCGCGTGGTGCAGGAACTGGCTTGTCCGGTGGTGCCATGCCGATTGCCGATGGCCTGGTACTGTCAACCGCCAAGCTCAATAAGATCATCAAGGTCGATGCTTATGCCCGCACTGCCGTGGTACAGCCAGGCGTGCGTAACCTGGCGATTTCTGAAGCGGTATCTGCACATGGCTTGTATTACGCACCCGACCCATCTTCACAAATCGCCTGCACCATAGGCGGCAATGTGGCAGAAAATTCTGGTGGTGTACATTGCCTCAAATATGGCCTTACCGTACACAATGTAATGGCCGTGCGCGCCATCACCATGGAAGGCGAAGTCATGGAGCTGGGCGGCGGCGCACTGGATGCACCTGGCCTGGATTTGTTGGCAGTATTCATCGGTTCTGAAGGCATGCTGGGCATCGTTACTGAAGTGACCGTCAAACTCATTCCTAAACCGCAAACGGCACGCGTCATCATGGCCTCGTTTGATGATGTCGTCAAAGGCGGCAATGCCGTGGCCAGTGTCATCGCGGCAGGCATCATTCCTGCCGGGCTGGAGATGATGGACAAGACCTCTTCGCGCATGGTCGAACCCTTTGTGCAGGCAGGCTATGACACCGATGCCGAGGCGATTTTGCTCTGCGAATCAGACGGAACTATAGAAGAAGTCGAAGAAGAAATCGCCCGTATGAGCGCCGTGCTGGAGCAGGCAGGCGCTACCGCACTGGCAGTATCCACAACCGAAGCAGAACGCCTGCGTTTCTGGTCTGGCCGCAAGAATGCTTTCCCCGCTGCGGGTCGTATCTCCCCCGATTATTACTGCATGGATGGCACGATACCGCGCAAGCATCTGGCGCAAGTCCTGATCGGCATCACTGCAATGGAAGAGAAATATGGCCTGCGTTGCGCCAATGTTTTCCATGCCGGTGATGGCAATTTGCACCCGCTGATTTTATTTGATGCAAACAAAGAAGGTGAGTTTCACCGGGCAGAGGAATTTGGTGCTGAGATACTGGAGTTATGCGTCAAGGTCGGTGGCACGATTACCGGTGAACATGGCGTGGGCATAGAAAAAATCAATTCCATGTGCGTACAGTTTTCCAGCGAAGAGATCACTGCCTTCCTCGCCCTGAAGCGGGCATTTGATCCTGCGGCCTTGCTGAATCCGGATAAAGCCATACCTACCTTGCACCGCTGCGCTGAATACGGCCGCATGCATGTGAAAAGAGGCGTAGTGAAGTTCCCTGATTTGCCGCGTTTTTAAAGACAGAGGCTAGACTTAATTGGACGATGGCATGCAAACGACCTTAGATAATTTTCGTGATCGCATATTGGCTGCAAGCGCCAGTGCCACAGCGCTGCAGATACAGGGCGGTGGCAGCAAGCACTGGTATGGGCAGGAAGTGCAGGGTGAGGTACTGGATACCCGCGCCTACAGCGGCATCCTGGCGTATGACCCGACAGAACTGGTGCTGACAGCCCGCAGCGGTACGCCACTGACAGAAATAGAAACCGCCCTGGCAGCACAAAACCAGATGCTGGCATTCGAGCCACCGCAATTTGGTGCTACCGCCACCATAGGCGGTGTCGTCGCAGCAGGCTTGTCTGGCCCACGGCGGCCTGCCGTCGGTGCTGTGCGTGATTTTGTGCTGGGCGCCAGCCTCATGAATGGCCAAGGGCAAATACTGGAATTTGGTGGTCAGGTCATGAAGAATGTCGCAGGCTATGATGTCTCTCGCTTGCTCACTGGTTCCATGGGTTGCCTGGGTTTGCTGCTGGATATTTCCGTCAAGGTCCTGCCTCGTCCCTTTGCAGAAACCACCCTGGTGTTTGCCTTGTCAGAAGCAGATGCGCTGACGCGTTTGAATCAGTGGGCAGGCCAGGCCTTGCCTATCTCAGCCAGTTGCTGGCATGTAGGCCGATTGATGCTGCGCCTGTCAGGTGCTGAGGCCGCAGTGCGCGCCGCCAAGGCCAGGCTGGGTGGTGAAGAAATGCAGGATGCTACGGTTTTCTGGACGGCTTTGCGTGAACAGACCCTGGATTTTTTTCAGCAGGAAGAAGAACACGGTCTGTGGCGCTTATCACTGCCATCTATCAGCCCGGCCCTGAAGCTGACTGGTAAATCTATGATCGAATGGGGCGGGGCGCAGCGCTGGCTTTACAGCACAGAAAAACCAGAACTGATACGCTTGGCGGCATTGGCTGCCGGTGGCCACGCGAGTTTGTTCCGTGGTGGCGACAAGAGCATAGGCGCGTTCGCCCCCTTGTCTGCGCCCTTGGAAAAAATACACAGACGCCTGAAGAATACTTTTGACCCTGCCGGTATATTCAACCCCGGTCGCATGTATAAAGGCTGGTAAAAATGCAAACCAATCTCGCTGATTTCATCAAAGACACACGCGAAGGCAAAGAGGCCGAAGATATCTTGCGCAAGTGTGTGCACTGCGGATTTTGTACAGCCACTTGCCCGACTTATCAATTACTCGGCGATGAGCTTGATGGCCCGCGTGGCCGCATCTACCTCATCAAGCAGGTACTGGAAGGCAAACCTGCTACAGTCAAAACCCAGCAACACCTGGACCGCTGCCTGACATGCCGCAATTGCGAAACCACCTGCCCATCCGGTGTGCAATATGGTCGCCTGGTGGATATAGGCCGTCAGGTAGTCGAAAAACAGGTAGGCCGTCCGCTGTTCCAAAAACTGAATCGCGCCGCTCTCAAAGCCGTGCTGCCACGCAAATGGATATTCAATCCAGCGATGAAGCTGGGGCAAAGCCTGCGCGCAGTCTTGCCCAAGGCCTTGCAAAATAAAGTGCCGGTCGCGCAAGATGCAGGCCTATGGCCGCAAACTGAACACGCCCGCAAGATGCTCTTGCTCGACGGTTGCGTGCAGCCCGCGATGTCACCAAATATCAATGCCGCTACTGCCAGGGTTTTGGATACCATGGGTGTGCAATTGCAGATTGCACCCAAGGCAGGTTGTTGCGGGGCCATACGCTATCACCTGAATGAGCATGAAGATGGCCTCAATGATATGCGTCAGAATATCGATGCCTGGTGGCCCTATGTAGAGGCCGGTGCAGAAGCCATCGTCATGACCGCCTCCGGCTGCGGTGCCACGGTAAAAGAGTATGGGCATTTGCTGGCACATGATGAGGCCTATGCAGGCAAGGCTGGAAAAATATCCATGCTGACCCGTGACCTTAGTGAAATTTTGCCAGAATTCCAGCCGCAATTGGTGCAGCGCCTGCAAGGCAATATCAACACACGCAGCAAGCGCATCGCCTGGCACCCGCCTTGCACGCTGCAACATGGTCAGCAAATACGCGGCAAGGTTGAGGGCCTGTTGACAGCGATAGGTGTCGATGTGAAGCTGTGTGCCGACAGTCATCTATGCTGCGGTTCAGCCGGTACTTATTCTGTCCTGCAACCCAAGCTCTCGTATCAATTGCGGGATAATAAGCTACGCAATCTGGAGGCGACAGATGCAGAGATGATCTTGTCGGCGAATATAGGATGCCTCACGCATTTGCAATCAGGCACAGAATTGCCGGTGCAACACTGGATAGAACTCATAGACAGGGCCTTGCAGGACTCTGCGATAAGTCAGGATTTACCTGAAGCTGTCAGTGCGCCATCCGCTGTAAATAAACCCGAGTGACACATGCCCGGCCAGCGCACACTCCTCAGCGAATGCGGGCATCCAGAGCAAAGTGTGCTGATGCCCGAGCTAGTGCATGCAGCCTATTATCGCGATTCGTACAGGGTTGAGCTTGGTCGTAGCGAACTGACAGTCAGTGATGCATTTCATGCGATATTCATGCACAGGCCAGCATGGATGAAGTTAATCATGCTCAGCCGTAATTACCTGGTGTCCCTATTTGGCATTGCCGTGCCAGACAACGCAGAGATTATGCATCCACGCATGAGATCAGATTACAAGGTAGGTGAAAAAATAGGCGCATGGCCTATTTTTTATTTGAGTTCAGAAGAACTGGTTGCCGGACGCGACAATCGCCATCTGGATTTCCGGCTTTCGATTATGCGTGTAGAACAAGGGCAGACCGTCGCTATTGTCATATCAACGGTCTGCATCACTCACAACTGGTTTGGGCGAGTCTATATGCAACTGATACGCCCTTTTCATCGCTGGGGCTTAAAACTGCTGATACGCCAGGCAATACTGGCGGGGCGCCTGTGACTTCAGAGTTTATCTCGCGATACCTGCGTCACTCCGCCAGCAGCTTTTCTATATCATCGAGCAAATCTTTAGGCGCAGTCTGTGGCGCATAGCGTTTGAATACCGTGCCATCTTTCTTGACCAGGAACTTGGTGAAGTTCCATTTGATGGATTGGCTACCCAATAAGCCAGGAGCCTGGCTTTTGAGGTGCTGGAACAAAGGGTGAGCCTTGTCGCCATTGACATCAATCTTGTCGAAAAGCGGGAAAGTCACACCATAATTCTTTTCGCAAAAGGAACCAATTTCACCAGCCGACCCTGGTTCCTGATGACCAAACTGGTTACAGGGGAAGCCCAGTACTTCAACACCCTTGTCCTTGAATTGCTGGTAGATCGCTTCCAGTCCCTTGTACTGTGGCGTGAAGCCGCAATTGCTGGCCGTATTCACGATCAGCAATACCTTGCCTGCATATTGTTTCAGATCGACGGGCGTGCCTTGCAGGCTATTTGCTTGAAAATCGAGCGTACTCATACTATGCCCAGATGTTTGGTGCCTGCACTAAGGTCACGGTCTTTGGCGTCTTTGCCCTTCAACATGATGGCCAGACGCAGTTCATTGACAGAGTCGGCATTGCGCAGTGCATCTTCATACGTGATCTGGTCTGCTTCATGCAAATCAAACAAAGATTGATCGAAGGTCTGCATGCCCAGCTCACGGGACTTCTTCATGATCTCTTTGATTTCATGTACCGCACCTTTGAAGATCAGGTCAGACACCAGCGGTGTATTGAGCATGATCTCTACAGCAGCAGCACGACCCTTGCGACCCTTTAGTGGTACCAGGCGCTGAGAAATAACGGCTTTCAAGTTCAGTGACAAATCCATCAGCAATTGCTGGCGACGTTCTTCCGGGAAGAAGTTGATGATACGGTCCAGCGCCTGGTTGGAACTATTCGCATGCAGGGTGGCCAGGCAAAGATGGCCGGTTTCTGCAAAGGCAACAGCAAAGTCCATGGTTTCGCGGTCACGGATCTCACCGATCTGGATAACATCTGGTGCCTGGCGCAGGGAATTTTTCAGCGCTGCACCCCAGTCTTCAGTATCAATACCAATCTCACGCTGGGTGATGATGCAATTCATGTGCGGGTGCACATATTCTATCGGGTCTTCAATCGTAATGATGTGACCGTAGCTATTTGCATTTCTGTAACCCAGCATGGCCGCCAGCGAGGTGGATTTACCCGAGCCGGTAGCTCCCACCATGATGACCAGGCCGCGCTTGGTCATGGCGATTTCTTTGAGATTTTCCGGCAAACCCAGGTCTTCGAGTTTAGGAATGGCCGTGGTAATCGTCCGCAATACCAGACCTACGCGGCCTTGCTGCATGAAGGCCGAGACGCGGAAACGCCCCAGTCCTGCCGGGCTGATCGCGAAATTACATTCCTTGGTCGATTCAAATTCTGATGACTGCTTGTCGTTCATGATAGAACGGGCCAGATCGACAGTGTGTGCTGGGGACAGCGGCTGATTCGACACTGGCGTTACCCGCCCGTCTATCTTGAAGGCTGGCGGGAAGTCTGCAGTAATAAACAAGTCTGAACCGTTTTTGCTGAGCATGAGTCTCAGCAAATCATTCATGAATTTGGTGGCCTGATCGCGTTCCATGTTCTTATCCTTTGATCTCTTAGCCTGGGAAGTTGTCTGGTGTTTTGGCTGCACCACGTGCAGTCGCCACCGAGATGACATTGCGGCGCACCAGATCGGTCAGATTTTGATCCAGCGTCTGCATGCCCAGGTTACTACCGGTTTGTATTGATGAATACATCTGCGCAATCTTGGCTTCGCGGATCAGGTTGCGTATCGCCGGGGTGCCGAGCATGATTTCATGCGCCGCCACACGGCCAGAACCATCCTTGGTTTTCAGCAGGGTTTGCGAGATAACCGCTTGCAGGGATTCTGACAACATCGAACGCACCATCTCTTTTTCTTCCGCCGGGAATACGTCGACAATACGATCGATAGTTTTGGCGGCAGATGATGTATGCAGGGTACCAAACACCAAGTGACCCGTTTCAGCAGCAGTCAGTGCCAGGCGTATGGTTTCCAGATCACGCAACTCACCGACCAGGATGGCATCAGGATCTTCACGCAGGGCAGAGCGCAGCGCGTTGTTGAAAGACATCGTATGCGGGCCGACTTCACGCTGATTGATCAGGCATTTTTTGGATTCATGCACAAATTCTATCGGGTCTTCGACCGTCAGGATGTGACCATATTCATGCTCATTCAGGTGGTTCACCATCGCCGCCAGGGTCGTTGATTTACCTGAACCGGTAGGCCCGGTCACCAGCACCAGACCACGTGGCTTCAAGGCCAGGTCAGCAAAAATCTTGGGCGTATTCAACTGTTCCAGCGACAAAATCTTGGATGGAATGGTACGCATAACCGCAGCCGCGCCGCGTTCCTGGTTAAAGGCATTCACACGGAAACGTGCCAGACCCGGGATGGAAAAGGAAAAATCGCACTCCAGCGTGTCTTCATAGGCTTTGCGTTGCGAGTCATTCATGATGTCATAGATCAGCTCATGGACGTCTTTATGCTCCAGTGGCGGCAAATTAATGCGCCTGACATCACCATGTACCCGTATCATGGGCGGCAAGCCGGAGGATAGGTGTAAATCGGAGGCATTGTTCTTGACGGAGAACGCCAGCAGTTCTGAAATGTCCATTTATAATTCCGGTAATGAAATCGTTGCTGATTGTAGGTAAGCTGCTCTAAAGCAAGATATCGCAATATTAAGCTGTGGATGGGAGTTTTACCAGAAGTCCACAACGAATTAGATAGATTTTTGGTTACTGATTATGTCCTCAATTTCTGACAACTTGCAAGCCGTAAGTGCTGATATTCGCGCTGCTGCGCTTGCCAGCGGGCGCGATCCGCAACAACTACGGCTGTTGGCCGTGTCCAAGACCTTTCCTGCTGATGCCGTCATAGACGCCGCCGAGGCTGGCCAGCACTGTTTTGGTGAAAATTATCTGCAAGAAGCTTTGGAGAAAATGCAGGAAGTACAGGCAAAAAAGCCGCAACTTCAGCTCGAATGGCATTTTATCGGCCCGATACAAAGCAATAAGACACGTCCTATTGCTGAGCATTTTGCCTGGGTGCATTCAGTCGATAGGGAAAAAATCGCCCAACGTCTGTCGGAACAAAGGCCGTCAGGCATGCCAGCCCTCAATATTTGTCTGCAAGTTAATATTAGTGGCGAAGCAAGTAAAAGCGGTGTCTTGCCTGAAGAAGCTGTGGCGTTGGCACAAAAAATTGTGCTGCTGCCAGGTTTGCACTTGCGTGGCCTCATGGCCGTGCCTGAAGCCAGTGATGACGAACAGGTGCAAAGACAGGCATTTCGCCAGTTGAAGCAGTTGAGCGATAGCATACAAGCCGCAGGCATTGCCCTGGATACCCTGTCCATGGGCATGAGTAGCGACATGCATGCAGCAATCGCAGAGGGAAGCACCATGCTGAGGATAGGAACAGCTATTTTTGGAAAACGGAATTATGCAAAATAAAATGAAAATCGCCTTCATAGGCGGCGGTAACATGGCAAATGCTTTGATAGGCGGCTTGCTCAAGAATTTGACGACGGCTGAATATATCCATGTAATAGATCTCAATCAGTCTTCCCTCGATAAATTGAGCAGCGACTTTGGTGTCAGCACAGCACTGGCCGCTGATCCCAGGCTGGCGCAAATGGATGCGATCATCCTGGCCGTCAAACCACAGCAATTGCGTGAAGTCATACAGGGGCTGGCCCCATACCTGGGTCAGCAATTGCTAATTTCTATTGCAGCCGGCATACGTGCAACGGATATGGCGCGCTGGCTGGGTGGCTATGAAAAAATTGTGCGTACCATGCCCAATACCCCGGCACTCATAGGGCAGGGCATGACAGGTCTGTTTGCACTGGCTGCTGTCAGTGCAGAGCAAAAACAAATGGCCGAACACATTATGCAGGCAGTGGGTGCAACAACCTGGCTGGACGATGAAAGCTTGCTGGACGCCGTCACGGCAGTATCCGGCAGTGGCCCGGCTTATGTATTTTATTTTATTGAAGCCATGCAGCAGGCCGCAACGGAGCTGGGCCTGAGTCCTGAGCAGGGCCTGCAACTGGCAATGACGACTTTTAGCGGCGCAGCGCAACTTGCCTTGCAGGCGACAGAGCCAGTCAGTGTTTTACGTGAACGTGTTACATCTAAAGGCGGCACCACTTACGCCGCTTTGACCAGTATGGAAAACGCTGGCATCAAACAGGCTATCGTCAATGCCGTCAAGGCAGCCGCAGCCAGAGGGAAAGAATTGGGAGATGAGTTCGGACTAGTGTAGAGCCAAACAAAAGAAAGGCGCAATACTATGATTTGCCCGAATGACTGACATCTGAGCGTACGCGTTGCAGTATATTTGCTACGCTGCGCCAGGTTTCCCAGCCAAGTATCGCTGATCTGGCAAAAGAAAATATACGTCTGGGTTTGAGTATAAAAATAGCCGCAACAGCTATGCCACCCAGCAATGGACGATGGCGGACGATTTCCCCCGCCTTGCCGAGCAAACTCGTGGCAACGCCTGTCATTCCCACGGATTCTTTTAACTCCTGGCAATGTATGCTCATCAGGCCACGTTCTGCCTGTATCTTCAACAACAATGCCTGACGCCGTAAGGCCAGTCTTTCCTGACGGTTACCCATGGTCTAGCCCTGTTCCTTTTGATTCACATCACTGCGATTGAAGACAGAAGCGTCTTTTTTCAATTCAGCCAGACTATGGAATAGCAAACCGGGTTTGTTGCGGAATTGATTGCGCACCCTTAAACCTATACCAGCTGTCAGCACACCAAATACGGTGATTAAAACCAGCAATACCGTATAACGGTAAGGTGTATCCCAAAACACTGCTACCACAGTCAGTATTGTCAGCACAATGGTAAGGCAGGCAAAAAACAGCGCCAGCAATGACCAAATCAGGCTGGAAGAAAAATGTGCAAATTCTTCTTCCAGCTCAACAGCAGCCAGTTCCAGGCGGGTACGCACCATACTGCTCAGTGTCGCAGCAAGTTGTCCCAGTGAATCGCTGATAGCCATTGATTTTTGCTGCGCTTATCGGCTACGGCCAATCAGCAAGCCAACCAGCAAGCCGACACCAGCGGCAATACCTGCAGACTGCCATGGGTTTTCCTTGACATAGACGTCGGTGGCCTTGGCAGCCTCTTTTGTGCGTGTCACGACGATATCTTCGATACGCTCAACTTCTGCCTTGGCATTTCTCAGGGTTTTTTCAAATTTGGCCTTGGCAGACTTGAAGCCTTCGCTGCCTTGTTGCTCGGTATTTTTCAACAGTTCTTCTGCATCGCGTATAACCAGATGCAAGTCATTCATCAATTGTTCTTTATGTTCATCTACTGTGCTCATGATTCATCCCTTCTGGTTGGTCAAATAATTTACAGCTTATAGTAATAATGTATGGCTACTTTGCGTTAATGCAAGATGTAGCAAGATGTAATTTAATACCACGAATTAAGAAATTGGCAATCTGTCAGCTTACTTTACTGCATAGTCAATGGCAATACCAGCAAAGATTGCTGCGCCCAGCCAGTTGTTATTGATAAAAGCCGCAAAGCAGGCCATGCGTTCACGCTCACGTATCAGGGTGTAGTGGTAGAGCGAAAATCCGACGGCGACCCCCATGCCTGCCAGGAACCAGGTACGCAGGCCAAATTGCCAGCCGACCAGTGCGATCAGCATGAAGCTTAGGGCATAGCACAGCATGACGGCAAACACATCGTAGCTGCCAAAGGTAATGGCAGAGGTCTTGATGCCTATCTTCAAGTCATCATCCCTGTCCACCATCGCATACTCGGTGTCATAGGCAACCGCCCAGAATACATTCGCCAATAACAGTATCCAGGCTGCCACAGGCAAGGTATTTTGCACGGCAGCAAAGGCCATGGGGATGCCAAAGCCAAAGGCGATGCCCAGATAAGCCTGGGGAATAGCAAAGAAGCGCTTGAAATAAGGGTAGCTGCCTGCCACCACTACCGCCACGACAGACAATTGTTTGGTCAGTGTATTAAGGGGCAGGATCAGGCAAAAAGAAATCAGCGTCAGTACGACGGCAACACCAACGGCTTCTTTGCCGGATATCTTGCCACTGGTCAGTGGCCGGTCTGCCGTGCGTTTGACATGGCGGTCAAAGTCACGGTCAGCATAATCATTGATGGCGCAACCGGCAGAACGCATCAGTGCCGTGCCCAGACTGAAAATCACGACCAGATGCCAGTCCGGCTTGCCCTCCGAAGCTATCCACAGCGCCGCCAGCGTAGGCCAGAGTAATAAGAGTATGCCTATAGGCTTGTGCAGCCTGACCAGTTTGATGTACCAGCCCAGGCGAGTCAGCAGGAAATTCATGATTCAGCTTTGTTGTTGCGCATGGCAGAATTATAAGTGTTATCTATACACGGAGTAGTGCAGAGTGATATCTTAATGAATTGCTACACTCAGTGCCTGCCTGAAAGCCTGGGTACATCAGGTCACTCATGTTACTCAATAAGCGTCATGATTTTGCAACAATCGCACATAATTATTATTAGAAGTTTTTGGGACTATCTATGAAATTGCAAACCAAACTGGCCTGGGCCAGTGCTGCTGTATTGATGAGCCTGGCCGGCTCTGCCCATGCAGTGACGGAAATAAGCTGGTGGCACTCGATGACCGGCGCCCTGGGCGACCGCGTTACCGCTCTGGCAGAGCAATTCAATAAAAGCCAGAATGAATACAGAGTCACTGCTGTCTATAAAGGCAGTTACGACGAAGCGCTGGCTGCGGGTATTGCTGCCTTCCGCGCTGGTAATGCCCCGCATATCTTGCAAGTGTTTGAAGTCGGCACTGCGACCATGATGTATGCCAAGGGTGCCGTCAAGCCGGTATCTGAAGTCATGAAAGTCGCAGGTGAGAAATTTGATGCCTCTGGCTATGTGCCGGCTGTGGCGGGTTATTACACTTCACCCAAAGGGGAAATGTTATCTTTCCCCTTCAACAGTTCAACCACGGTGTTTTACTATAACAAGGACATGTTCGCCAAAGCAGGCATGGACCCCAACAAGGCGCCATCAACCTGGCAAGAAGTCGTTGCCGCCGCTGCCCGCCTCAAAGCCAGCGGCGAAAAATGTGCCTACACCACAGGCTGGCAAACCTGGGTGCATCTGGAAAGTTTTTCAGCCTGGCACAATGTGGAGTTCGCTTCCAAAGGCAATGGTTTTGGTGGTCTCGATGCGCGCCTGACATTTAATAGTCCGCTGCATGTGCGTCATATAGAAAACCTGGAAAACTGGGCCAAGCAAGGTTACTTCACCTATGCCGGTCGCAAAAATGAGCCGGAAGCGAAATTCTATTCCGGTGAATGCGGCATGCTGACGTCGTCAAGTTCTGCCTATGGCAATGTCGCCAAGAATGCCAAGTTCAAATTTGCCGTTGCACCATTGCCTTACTATTCTGACGTCAAAGGCGCACCGCAAAACACCATCATCGGCGGTGCTTCGTTGTGGAGCATGAATGGCAAAAAGACAGAAGAATACAAGGGCGTCGCCAAGTTTTATAAATTCCTCTCTCAGCCTGAAGTGCAAGCCAAATGGCATCAGGAAACTGGCTACCTGCCTATCACCAATGCCGCCTATGAGATGACCAAAAAGTCTGGCTTCTATGAAAAAACACCAGGCCCGGGCGTCGCCGTACAACAGATGATCGTCAAGACCACAGACAAATCCCGTGGCATACGCCTGGGCAGTTTTGTCCAGATACGCACCATCATGGATGAAGAGCTGGAGGCTGTCTGGAGCGGCAAAAAATCCGCCAAGGCCGCACTGGATAATGCCGTTTTGCGTGGCAATGAGTTGCTGGATCGTTTCGAGAAAGCGAATAAGTAAAAATCTTAGGACCTCTCAACACAGAGGCACGGAGACACAGAGGGGCACAGAGAAAGTCAAAAGCTTAATTTTGAGGCTTACTTCTCTTGGGCTTACACAGATTTCCTCTTGATTTTCTCTGTGGTGCAGCAGGGGCTTCATGTGGCATGCCACATGCCTGCGTAACGAGCAGCTCTTGCAAGAGCTGCTTCCCTCCTCTGTGCCTCTGTGTTGAGCCTTTTGGTCTGTCTCTAAACAATCGAGGTTTTTTTGGAAAAGCGTGCGCGGTTTCGTTCGGCCTGGTTGCCTTATCTGCTGCTCTTGCCGCAGTTGCTGGTAACTGTGCTGTTTTTTTTCTGGCCTGCAGTGCAGGCCCTGTATCAATCCGTTCTATTGCAGGACGCCTTTGGCATATCTACCCAGTTTGTCTGGTTTGATAATTTCAAGACCCTGTTTGCTGATGAGACTTATCTGGCGGCATTCAAGACTACGGCGCTGTTTTCCAGCCTGGTGGCTGTGCTTGGCCTGAGCCTGTCTTTGTTGCTGGCGGTTTTTGCTGACAGGGTAGTCCGTGGCAGCTCCATCTATAAGACCATGTTGATCTGGCCATATGCAGTGTCACCGGTTGTCGTCGGCGTGCTGTGGATGTTCTTGCTCAACCCTACACTGGGTATCGTTGCCCATGGCATGCGTCATTTTGGCATTGAGTGGAATAATCTCTTGAATGGCCGTCACGCCATGATATTGATCGTCCTGGCGGCGGTGTGGAAGCAGATCAGCTATAACTTTTTATTCTTCCTCGCGGGTTTGCAGTCTATACCCAAGTCGCTGATAGAGGCTGCAGCGATCGATGGTGCCGGGCCGTGGAAGCGCTTCTTCACAATTGTCTTTCCGCTGCTCACACCAACTACCTTCTTCTTGTTGGTCGTGAATATCGTCTATGCGTTTTTTGATACCTTTGCAATCGTTGAGGCGACCACTCAGGGCGGTCCTGGCAAGGATACCGAGATATTGGTGTTCAAAGTTTTCAATGATGGTTTCAAGGGTGGCGATCTTGGCAGTGCCGCCGCGCAGTCCGTCATATTGATGAGCATCGTCATCGTCCTGACTGTGCTGCAGTTCAAATACATAGAAAAGAAAGTGCAGTATTAAGCATGATAGAACGCCGGCCTTTTCTGGGCATGTTCAGCCACTTTATCCTGATACTCGGTGTCAGCCTGGTGGCTTTTCCCATCTATGTTGCGTTTGTCGCCGCTACCCAGACGGCAGAACAATCTGCACTGGCACCGATGTCTCTGATACCTGGTGACCAGCTCTGGGTCAATCTGCAGGCAGTGCTGGGCACGGGCACATCAGGCAATGTCGCCAGTAGCCCGGTGGGGCGCATGATGTGGGTCAGCCTCGTGTCGGCTCTGATGATCGCTATCGGCAAGATTTCAATTTCCATGTTGTCTGCTTTTGCGCTGGTGTATTTCCGCTTTCCTGGCCGCACACTGTTTTTTTGGATGATTTTTGTGACCCTGATGCTGCCAGTTGAAGTGCGAATCAACCCGACTTATAAAGTGGTGTCTGACCTGTCCATGCTCAACAGTTACGCCGGGTTGACGGTGCCGCTGATTGCCTCGGCGACAGCGACATTCTTGTTCCGGCAATTCTTTTTAACCGTACCCGACGAACTGGCGGAAGCAGCGCGCATAGACGGTGCAGGCCCTTTGCGCTTTTTCAAGGATATTCTGTGGCCGCTGTCGCGCACCAACGTGATTGCCCTGTTCGTCATCATGTTCATCTATGGCTGGAACCAATACCTCTGGCCCTTGCTGGTATCGACAGAGCAAAATATGTACCCCATAGGTGTAGGCATCAAGCGCATGATTGCTGGCGGTGACGCCGCAGTCGAATGGAATATGGTAATGGCGACCCTGCTGCTGGCAATGTTACCGCCGGGGCTGGTGGTGGTCATCATACAAAAATGGTTTGTTAAGGGTTTGGTAGATTCCGAAAAATAGCATGGCACAACTACATTTTAAAAACGTCACCAAAACTTACGGCAAGGGCGATAAGGCCGTTGCGGTCATCCATGGTATTTCCATGGATATCAATCATGGCGAATTCATCGTGATGGTTGGCCCTTCTGGCTGCGGCAAATCGACTTTGCTGCGCATGGTCGCGGGGCTGGAAGAAATTACTTCTGGCGATATCATCATTGGCGACAGGGTTGTCAATAATCTGGAACCAAAGGACAGGGATATCGCCATGGTGTTCCAGAACTATGCGCTGTACCCGCACATGAGCGTCTATCAGAATATGGCCTATGGTTTGAAGATACGCGGTTTTTCCAAAGCTGATATTGAAACCCGGGTACAAAAAGCGGCGCAGATACTGGAACTGGGCGCACTGCTGGACAGGACCCCGCGCCAACTCTCTGGCGGCCAGCGCCAGCGCGTCGCCATGGGGCGTGCCATTGTCAGGGAACCGGCAGTATTTTTGTTTGATGAACCGCTGTCAAACCTGGATGCCAAATTGCGGGTGCAAATGCGCCTGGAAATCCAGCGCCTGCACAAGGCACTGGGTACCACCAGCCTGTATGTCACCCATGATCAGGTCGAGGCCATGACACTGGGCCAGCGCATGATAGTCATGAATGGTGGCGTGGCAGAACAGATAGGTACGCCGGCAGAAGTATATGCAACGCCGGCCACGACTTTCGTCGCCAGTTTCATCGGTTCGCCGCCCATGAATCTCCTGCGTGGCAAAGTCTCAGAAAATGGCAGACAGATGCAGATAGGTCAGGCACTGGTGTCACTGCCGCTGGTACAAAGCGAAGCAGAACGCGTCGCCAACCGTGAACTGATATTGGGTGTACGTCCAGAACATTTGTTCATAGGCATGCCAGGTCTGCCACTGGATGTACAACTGGTAGAGTCGCTGGGGGCAGATTTGCTGGTGCATGGTCTATGTGGTGGTGAACCCATGGTCATACGCACGCCAGCAGGCACGGTAGTAGAGGCAGGTCAGCGTACGACAGTAGGTTTTGCTGCCGATGTAGTGCATTGGTTTGATCCTGTTACCACCAAACGCATTTGAGCGTTTGAAACGGAGAGCAAACCAATTTCAGGATCAGACAGTCAATCACACAATCAGCGCAGCTTTGCGCTTTTGATTTTGCTGCTGTTTTAAAAAATCCGAACGTACACTGGCGCGGCTGGGTGCGCCGGTAAGCGTATTAGCTTTGCTGATGGCCGGCGTCTGTTGCTCGCTTTTTTGCCCGCAAATATAACCCAGCCCAAACACTGCGAATGTCAGCAGTGCGGCTATTGCATACCGGCGTACAGTTTCACGTCTGCTGCTGTTCATACTGGCATCACTTCCTGTTTGCATTCCTGACCCCTTTGGACTGAAGCTTGAATATTTGCATGACAGCGGGTTTCAATCTTGAGACGCTTGCTATTGAACTTCATGCCGCTTTTGCAGGTCGAAGTGTCGCAATAATTAAAAAAACGTACCAGAAAATTGCTGAAGGAATAGTTAATTAATCTGTTTGGTACTGAATTGCGGTACTATTTGCGAAATTTTACATTTAGCCAGGAAGCCTTCATGAGTTCTCCCGAATTGGTCTTGAAAGTCTTGCGCTCAGAATTGCGGGCCGCAGGCGTGACTTACAAAATGCTGGCAGACCGTATAGGCATGAGTGAGTCCAGCATGAAGCGCATGTTCGGACAAAAGGACATGAGCCTGTCGCGCCTGGCTGAAATCTGCAAGGCCTCAGGCATTGCCATGGAAGATGTCTTGCGCCAGGCCGCCGATGTCACGCCGCATGCCGATACCTTGAGCCTGACGCAAGAACAATCGCTGATGGCCGACCCCAAATTATTGCTGGTAGCGATTTGTTGCCTCGGGCATTGGACGCTGGAACAAATCATAGAAACCTATCATTTGTCAGAGGCTGAATGTGTCCTGCACCTGATCGCACTCGATAAACTTGAAGTCATAGAATTGCGGCCCCTTAACCGGTATCGCCTGAAAGTGTCGCCAGCTTTCCACTGGCGTCCTGACGGGCCAGTGCAACAGTATTTCCGCGATGTTGTCGTTGGTGATTATTTTGATGGCAGCTTTGCCGGACAGGGCGAGACCTTGCTCTTTGTACCAGCCCGGGTGTCATCGCATAGCGCGATGGAGATGGTGCAAAAGATACAGCAACTCGCTGCCGAGCTGGCACGTCTGCATCAGGACGACCGCCGCCTGAGACCAGAAGAGCGCGATGGCTTTACCTTGCTGGTGGGCTTCCGTTCCTGGGAATTCTCTGCCTTTACGGCACTGCGCCGTCCTGAGACTACAGCGCCAGTCAAAGGACTGACGCATCAGATTCACCAGATAGGCCCGAGGAAAAGGTAAAGAGAAGAGCCGTTGCCGCGCGTTGCCCCGGCACCAAAGAACAGCGGACCAAAACGCGTTTCAACAGAGACAAAGGCGCTGGCTGCCTGCTTGAGGGAACTAAGGCGCAGTGCCTGGCCATTGCCATAAGAATTGCCCGCTTCCAGCGAGAACCCTGTCCGTATCGCACCGCCTATGGTGGTTGGCAAAGAACCGATTTTACGCGCTATGACGAAGCGGCCAAAAGCTGTAGCGTCACCAGCAAGTGAGTTGTTCGCCGTGCCTGACAGACGCAAAAAACCGCCGAGCGGGTTTGGTGCGCCACCACGCTCTGAACGGCTCCATTCTCCATATAAATGCCCGGCCCAATCCCCAAGCCGGAAGGCTGACAAAGCATCGATTTGCGATTGTGCCTGTGAACGCTCACCGGGATTTTGCGCAGGTGTTTGTTCCCAGGAGGAGGTGACCAGATAACCCCGGCTGGGGTTGGCCAGCGAATCCAGGGTATCCAGACGGAAGCGCAAGAAGCGCGTGGTGCTGTAATAGCGCAGGCTGTCCTGATTGGCAACGGCGGGCAATAAAATATCGACTTTGCCAAAACCACGGCTGACCCCCGCTTCTATGGTGCCCCAGTTATCCAGTTGTCGTCCAAAAACCAGGGTGCCCTGGGTGCCACGCACGCCTACGCGCAAGGCCTTGCGCCCCTCTTGATACAAATCCAGGCTGCTGCCATTGTATTCAAGCGAAGGGGCCACATACCAGGGTGAGCCAGAAGCCAGCGGTTGCCAGAACTGCGAGCCCAACTGGCGCTGGCTGCCTATGCGGGCAAAGGTGCGTAATTCTGCACCATAACTATTGAGTGAGGATGCGATATGCAAGACGCTCAGGCCAAAGCGGTTTTCATCGGCAAAATCACTGGTTAGCTCAAGACCTACCCGCAAGCGGTTTCGGCTGGAATTGGATTCTGATGGCTTGATCAGCACATTGCGTTTACCATCTTCATCGCTGATGACAGTTTCTATATTGTCGATATCACCGCGCCCGTACAGCTTGCCCGAGGCTTGCCTGATCTGCTCTTGCGACAAGACCTGACCCTCTTTCAAACCCGTTTGCGCGATCAAGGCCTGCGGGTTGATATAGCGCGGACCTTCGACCTCTATCTTTGCGAGTGGCAGTTTATCGGCAGTATTTCTGGCAGTTTGCCCCGCGTTAGAGCGCTGGTATTCAAAGACGGCATATTGCTCATCCGGCACGCGTAAGGCGCTCAACTGTGTGGCCATTTTATTGGTGGCGATTTCACCTGCCTTGATGGTCTGCTGATACAGTCCAAAATCAAGAAAGCTGGTGCCTGATAATTCCGGTGCAATCAGCACATCGGATTTGCGCAAGTCCTTGATAGAGCGCTGCACGTTTTGCTCAGTCAGGATTTGCAGCATCTGCTTGGTGACATCTATTGCGCTGTTAAGCTCATGCTCCTTCGCCAGTGGCGTGCCCACATTCACGGCAATGATGATATCCGCCCCCATGGCGCGTGCCAGTTCCACTGGCAAGTTGCTGACCAGGCCACCATCAACAACCAGCTTCTGCTTGATACGCACAGGTGCAAACACACCCGGCAGGGCCAGCGAGGCACGCATGGTCATCAGCAGGGGGGTGTCATTCAATTCCACCATCTCGCCAGTCAGCAAATCAGAGGCAACAGACAGAAAGGGCAGGGCCAGCTGGTTGACTGGCTGGTCACGCATGCCTTCAGGCATCAGGCGTGTCAGGGCATTTTCCAGGGCGGCATTGCCGGCAGCTGCCGGGGGCAAAAATACGCCAGACTTGGTCACCGCAAATTCTATGCGCGAAGGCAGCATCAAGTCTTCTTCCTTGCGGCGGAAATCCAGGTCATAGCGGGCAGGACGGTCAGCCAGCACGCTGTCCCAGTCGGTTTCCTTGACGATTTGTTCCAGCTCATCGGCTGAGCGCCCGGCAGCATACGCACCACCAACGACCGCACCTATGCTTGTGCCAACCACCATATCCACAGGCACACGCATTTTGCGCAAGGCACGCAAGACGCCGATATGGGCAAAGCCGCGCGCACCGCCACCGGACAGCACCAGGGCGACTTTGGGACGCGTCGTTTGTATATTGGCCGCAGGGCTGGCGTTTGGAACTTCGCCAGTGACTTGCGCCTGGCTGTCAAAGGTAAACATGCTGGCTGCCAGGCAGGCAATGGCCAACAGGACTCGGGACAATGACATGAACTGAAGCTTTCTGTAGAAATGTGGTGTGCGGGTCTGCTGTTACAGACCGCAATCACCAGCGCGTTTCGCAAAAGACCGCAGTATATACTTATCGCCTTGCCCGATGATGGGCAGCTTGTTAATTCAGAGTTTTTGGCTTGATTGTCTGGCTTGGTTATCCAGCTTAGTTATGTAACTTAGTTATTTAAATTAACCAGGGCAGTCAAAATATGGTCGCGCCAGACACCATTGATTTTCAGATAAGACTTGGCATAGCCTTCTTTTTCAAAGCCCAGACGCTCCAGCAAAGCACCGCTACGCTGGTTTTCCGGCACATAGTTGGCCATAACGCGATGCAGTCCCTGTTCATGAAACATGTGGGCAATACCAGCTTGCACCGCTTCTTGCATAAGACCCTGACCTTGCTGCTGTTCGGCAATGGCATAGCCCATGTGGCAAGCCTGGAATGCACCGCGGACGATATTGCTGAAATTGCAAATGCCTATCATGGTCTGGTCCTGGCACACTGCAAAATGCATGGCCAGGCCAGCTTCTATCAGGCGCGAACTAGCAAGCAGTCTTTCTTCGCATTTCTCCAGCGAGAAAAATTCTTCATCACGGGCAGGTTCCCAGGGGGCTAGGTGGCTACGGTTGAGCAGCAGGTATTGCTGCATCATGGGTGCATGTTCGGGCATCAATACCCGCAATTGCAGGCGCGTGGTCGCTATCGCTTCTTTGTTCATCATGCAGGGGAAATAAGATTATTGAGTGCTCGCCGCTTCATCAAGCATGGTGACGCCGGGCAAATCACAAGCCATGACAGCCTTGCATATCGCTTCAATTGCCGCCTGGCGGGTAAAACTCTTGCGCCAGGCAATCACGACGCGGCGGTCGGGTGCGGGTGCAGTGAAAGGCAGGTAACGCAGCATGCCATCTTTGGCATCCATGTCAGGTACCGACGCCATCGGCAATACCGTAATACCTATGCCGGACGCCACCATGTGACGTATGGTTTCCAGTGAAGAACCTTCAAAGGTCCTGGCAATGCCGTCTCCAGTTGTTGAGAAGCGCGACATCTCAGGGCAAACTTCCAGCACCTGATCGCGGAAGCAATGGCCATTACCCAGCAAGAGCATGGTTTCTGACTTCAGTTCTTCTGCTGAAACTTCCTTGCGCTCTGCCCATGCATGGGTACGCGGCATGGCGACGACAAAGGGCTCGTCATACAGCGGCTGTATCATCATGCCCTGATCAGGCAGGGGCAGGGCCATGATGGCGGCATCAAGCTCACCCTGGCGCAATAACTCCATCAGTTTCACGGTGAAATTCTCTTGTAGCACCAAAGGCATCTGCGGCACCTGCTGTATCATGGTTTTCACCAGCGTAGGCAGCAGGTAAGGGCCTATCGTATAAATGACGCCGAGGCGGAAAGGTCCAGCCAGCGGGTCTTTGTTTTGCTTAGCGATTTCCTTGATGGCAGCGGTCTGTTCCAGCACACGTTCAGCCTGGGCAACAATCTGTGCACCCAGCGGGGTGGTTGATACCTCAGTGCCGCCACGCTCAAAAATAGTGACGCCCAGTTCATCTTCGAGCTTTTTGATGGCGACAGACAGCGTAGGCTGGGCGACAAAACAGGCTTCTGCCGCATGGCCAAAATGTTTTTGCCGGGCTACGGCAACAATATATTTTAATTCTGTGAGTGTCATGCCGTTAGTTTGGCACAGACTGAGAGCAGCGTCAGCAAGTGCTTTGTACAGGGAGCAAATTTTTTCCTGAATTTAACAATGACAGGGGGAGTATTTTTTAACAATCATACCGTATATACGATATCCGCCTGTTTTGGCACATACCCTGCCGGAAATTAAATTGTAGATGCGATGCTGGCTGTTTGCCGGATGATTGATCTGGCGCAGTGTCTTGAGCCTGATTGGTGGTAGATGGCTATCTAGGAGCGGCTTGAGCCGCGAACTCTCAACATAATGAGAATGCCCGGCATGGCAAGAGGTGTTCGCGACTAAAGTCGCTCCTACAGGATGAATAAAGCAGTTACTGACACGACACTGAGTTTCTTTAGTGAAGCAGTATCAGCCTTTGGCCTGACTCATGGCCTTGGTTAACTCCAGATGACCTTGCGCCGCACCGCTTTCAGGCACAGCCTCACCATCACGCTGGCGCACTTCCGCCAGACGTGCAGCCAGTTGCTCAGGTGCATCGTCACCACGACCTACCCAGACACCTTGTGTCAGCGTGATATTCGCGGCTTCAAAACTGCCTGCGCCTGCGCACAGGATGGCGCGGGAGGGGGCTTGCTCAGACGCCAGCACCAGCATAGCAGGTACCACATCTGATGGTTGCAGGGCCGCCAGAAATTCTGCCGGGAACAGGCTCTCAGTCATGCGGGTTGCCGCAGTTGGCGCCAGGCTATTCACACGGATATCATACTTGGCACCTTCCAGCGCCAGCGTTTGCATCAAACCAACCAGGGCCAGCTTGGCCGCACCATAATTTGACTGGCCAAAATTGCCATACAGGCCGGAAGAAGAAGTTGTCATCACGATACGGCCATATTTCTGTTCTGTCATGACGGCCCAGACAGCCTTGCAGCAATGCACCGCACCCATCAGATGCACATCCAGCACCAGTTTAAAGTCGGCGATATCCATCTTGGCAAAACTCTTGTCGCGCAAGATACCGGCATTGTTGACCAGGATATCAATCCGTCCCCATTGCGCCATGGTCTCTGCCACCATTGCTTGTACGGCTTCAAAATCGGTGACCGATGCGCCATTGGCTATCGCTTCACCACCAGCCGCACGGATTTCTTCAACCACTGCCAGCGCTGCGGCAGATGAACCGCCGGAACCATCACGCGCACCACCCAGATCATTGACGACCACTTTGGCACCACGCGCAGCCAGCGCCAGCGCATGTTCACGTCCCAAACCACCACCTGCACCTGTTACGATGGCAACACGGCCTTTAAAGTCTATTGTCATTTTTTCTCCTGATTTAATTTGTGGACTTGCCTGGCTAGACACAGGCTGCTGAGTGTATTCCAGCTTCAGGAATTGATCAAAATCTTTTCCATGACATGCGAATCTAAATTAAAGATTGACTTCTTCTTTTCCAGAACTCTAAAGCCATTACGCTTATAAAAAGCCAGTCCACTCTTAGTGCTATTCAGTCTTAATTTTTCCAAATGCAGATTCTTTGCACGCTCTTCCATCGTTGTCAACATTGCCTTGCCAATGCCCGAATACAGCGCTTCTTTCAACACATAGCAAAGGGAAATATATCCTTTGTCATCCATCATGGAAAAACCAAGAATTTGAGTGCCTGATGGCGCGTCTGACTCTGCCACTAATGAATAAGAGTCCTCCGCATTGATCCATGCCACCAGATTTGGCACAGTTTTATTTTTAAGCCATTTTTCCAGAGTCAGAGCGTCATTTTGGTGGTCTGAAATGCAACACTTGGTGATGGACAGGTGCAACACCTCGCACACTTGGCTGGCATCATTCTCATGCGCCTCACGAATGGAACTGATCATGCCAATCTACTTTAACTTCTTTTGCATGATGATCGCACCACCAAATTCCGGGTTCAGCTCATACGGCGCAAAGCCTTCTGCACGATACAGATTTTGTGCCCGGGTATTGCCCTCCAATACTTCCAGCGTCATTTTGCAATAACCCAATTGTTCAGAGAGGGCAGTCAGGTGCTGCATCATTTTATTGCCTATGCCCTGGCCACGAAAATCAGGGTGCACGGCAAAGTCGTGGATGTTCAACAGTGACTTGCAGGCAAAGGTAGAAAAGCCTTCTATGCAAATCGCAAATCCGGCAGCCTGATCATTCACATAAGCGAGTATGGCGCGCACGGTATTGCGTTTTTTGAGCTCGCTAATGAGATTGGCTTGTGCATAATCAGATAAGGCTTCGCCACCACCCATAGGGTCCAGCGCATACATATTGAGCATGCTGACCAGGTCTTTGGCATGTTGCGGGTTGTGGACATCAACATTAAGGATATTCAGCATAGGTTTTTATACTCGTAAAAATTCTTCTTTATATCCCAGCCAGCGCTCCAGATGAGCAGCAACGGTGACAGGGTCATTTTTTAATAATTCATCGGCCAGATTGCGTGCTTTATCGACCAGCCATTGATCGGTTTCCAGATTGGCAAAGCGTAACATGGCTTCGCCTGATTGGCGCGCGCCGAGGAACTCACCGGGGCCGCGCAATTCCAGATCCTTGCGGGCAATTTCAAAACCATCATTACTCTCGCGCATGGTGGCCAGTCTTTGTTTGGCTGTGCCACCCAAAGGACCTTGATAGAGCAACAGGCAAACGCTGGCCGCTGCACCACGGCCTACACGGCCACGTAACTGATGCAATTGCGACAGGCCAAAACGCTCTGAATGTTCGATGACCATCAGGCTGGCATTTGGCACATCAACGCCAACTTCAATCACGGTGGTAGCCACCAACACCTGGCTGTCATTGCGGATGAAGGCTTCCATCGTGGCCTGTTTTTCTGCCGGTTTCAGGCGGCCATGAACCAGGCCTACCTTCAGTTCTGGCAGGGCTTCAGCAAGCATGGTGTGCGTGTCAGTTGCGGTTTGCAATTGCAGGGTTTCTGATTCTTCTATCAGTGGGCATACCCAATAAACTTGTTTGCCTTCCTGCCCTGCAGCCTGCACGCGGGCAATGACTTCGTCACGGCGATTCTGGTCGATAACGCGAGTGACGATAGGTGTGCGGCCTGGTGGCAATTCATCAATGATGGACACTTCAAGATCAGCGTAGTACGTCATCGCCAGGGTGCGGGGGATAGGCGTGGCCGACATCATCAGTTGATGTGGCACCTTGCCCGCCTCGGTCTTGTTGGCCAGGTTCAGGCGCTGGCTGACACCAAAGCGGTGTTGTTCATCAACGATGACCAGGCCCAGCTTCTTGAATTGCACACTGTCTTGTATCAGGGCGTGGGTGCCTATCACCAGTTGTGCCTCGCCAGAAGTGATGAGTGCATTGGCCGCATCTTTTTCTTTTTTCTTCAGGCTGCCAGTCAGCCAGGCGGTTTTAACACCGAGGGGTTCCAGCCAGGCAGCGATTTTCCTGAAATGCTGTTCGGCCAGAATTTCTGTCGGTGCCATCAGCGCTGCCTGAAAACCATTGTCTATGGCTTGCGCAGCCGCCAGTGCTGCAACGATGGTTTTGCCACTGCCTACGTCGCCCTGTAACAGGCGCTGCATGGGGAAGGCTTCACGCAAGTCATCGCGTATCTCGGCCAGCACTTTTTCTTGTGCCCTGGTCAGGGAAAACGGCAGGTTCAGCAGGAAAGCATTACTGAGTTCGCCCACTAATGGCAGGGCATTTGCGCCTTTGCTACGGCGGGTGATTTGTGCGCGCTTTAGTGATAATTGCTGGGCCAGCAGTTCGTCGAATTTCATGCGTTCCCAGGCCGGGTGTTCGCGCTCTATCAGACTATGCTGGTCTACATCTGGCGGTGGATTATGCAGGGTGCGTATGCTGCTTTCAAAATCCTGCAAATGTAGGGCAGCCAGCCGCGCAGGCGACAAGGTGTCACGCCAGTTGACGCGTGTCATTGCATTGGCAATGGCCTTGCGCAATAAAGCTTGTGGCACGCCTTCGCCAGATGGATAAACTGGCGTCAGCGCAGTAGGCAAAGGTGCGCCTTCATTAACGATCTTGTAGTGCGGATGCACCATCTCCGCGCCAAAGAAACCATGGCGTAATTCACCACGTGCCCGCACCCGTACGCCAACCGCCATTTGCTTGGTCTGGTTGCCATAAAAATTCAGGAAGCGTAGTACGACCTGGCCACTATCGTCGGCAATTGTCACGACCAGCTGACGGCGCGGGCGATACTGGATATCGCATTCTGTGACCACGCCTTCAACCTGCACACTGCTTCCACCCCGGAAAGAGGCATCCCGCATGCTGACGATTTCAGTTTCATCTTCATAGCGCATGGGCAGGTGCAAGACAAAATCCATGTCCTTGCGCAGGCCCAGTTTGGCAAGTTTTTCACTGGCCTTGGCTGCAGTGTTAGGAGGAATTTTGGTTTTTTTTACGGTTTTTTTGGGACTGGACTCAGGCAAGGCAGTGATGCCAGCGATAGCTGGATCAGCTTGTGTATTTTTTAACTCTGCACTTGCACTTTGGTCTTCAGCGGCCATGGGGTGTAAAATGGTGGGTTTTGCTGTTAGCTTACTTTTTTCAGGAAATTCACAAAACCTTGGGTTTTAGGCTGTTTGTCTGTGATCTTACCCGGGTTTGCTACGATAGTGTGCATTCTACTGGTATTTTATACAGTGTAAAGTAGCTTTATGTCTGTTTTTCCTGTTTTACCCCCGTTTTTGTAGAATTTTTGCATGTCTTACTCCTTAAGTGATTTTGATTTTGAATTGCCTGAAGCCCTGATCGCGCAAACACCTTTGCCCGACCGCACCGCTTCACGCCTCTTGCATGTTGATGGCGATACGCTGGTCGATAGGCATTTTGCTGACATCATCAACCAGCTCAATGCTGGTGATTTGCTGGTCTTTAATGATACCCGTGTCTTGAAAGCACGTTTCTTTGGCGTCAAGGAAAGCGGCGGCAAGATACAGATGCTGGTGGAGCGTGTGCTGTCGAATAATGATAAGGAGCGCAGTGTGCTGGCGCAAATGCGCGCTTCCAAGTCGCCGCTGCCGGGCAGTAAAATCCGCCTGGCAGACAGCTTTGATGTCGTCGTCGGTGAGCGCGTCGGTGAATTTTTTACCCTGTATTTCCCGTCTGATATTTTCACTCTGCTGGAGACATTCGGTCGCCTGCCTTTGCCGCCGTATATAGAACATGATGCTGACGACTTTGACGAGCAGCGTTACCAGACTGTGTATAACCGCGTACCTGGTGCAGTAGCCGCGCCAACTGCTGGCCTGCATTTTGACGAAGCGCTGTTACAGCGTTGCCAGGATAAGGGCATCAAACTCGCTTATGTAACCCTGCATGTTGGCGCAGGTACTTTCCAGCCTGTGCGCACAGAAAACCTGGCAGATCACCAGATGCACAGTGAATGGTATACCGTGCCCGACGAGACCGTGGCAGCTGTACAGGCCACCAAAGCCGCGGGCGACAAAGTGGTGGCTGTAGGCACCACCAGCATGCGCGCACTCGAATCGGCTTCACAAACCGGTGCCTTGCAGGCAGGCAGTGATGACACCCGCCTGTTCATCACGCCCGGTTATGTATTCAAAACCGTGGACAGGCTTATCACCAATTTCCACTTACCAAAATCCACTTTGATGATGCTGGTATCGGCATTTGCCGGGTATGATCGCGTCCGCGCTGCTTATGCTCACGCTATCGCTCAACAATATCGTTTTTTCAGCTATGGCGATGCCATGCTGCTGACCAATTCCTCCGGGGAAGACCATGCTTGAATTTACACTGATCAAAAAAGATAAAACTACTGCCGCGCGTCGTGGCCGTGTCAAAGTCAACCATGGTGAAATCGAAACGCCTATCTTCATGCCGGTGGGTACTTATGGCTCGGTCAAGGCGATGTCGCCGCTGGAATTGAAAGAGATAGATGCCCACATCATTCTTGGTAATACTTTCCACCTGTGGCTGCGTCCTGGCACGGAGGTACTGAACAAATTTGGCGGCCTGCATGGTTTCATGGGCTGGGATAAACCTATCCTGACTGACTCAGGCGGCTTCCAGGTATTTTCGCTGGGTGCGATGCGCAAGATCACGGAAGAGGGCGTCAAGTTTTCTTCTCCTATCAGTGGTGAGCGCCTGTTTTTGTCTCCAGAAATTTCCATGCAAATCCAGCGTTCGTTGAACTCTGATATCGTCATGCAATTCGATGAATGCACGCCTTATGAAATCGATGGCAGGCCAGCAACGACAGAAGAAGCAGGTAAATCCATGCGCATGTCTTTACGCTGGGCCAAGCGTTCCATTGATGAATTCAATCAGGGTGAAAACCCGAATGCCTTGTTCGGCATCGTCCAGGGTGGTATGTTTGAACACCTGCGCGATGAATCCCTGGCTGGCTTGAATGAACTGAATTTCCACGGTATCGCCATCGGTGGCCTGTCGGTGGGTGAGCCCAAGGAAGACATGATGCGGGTACTCGCGCACGTCGGCCCCAAGCTGCCAGAAAACAAACCGCATTACCTGATGGGTGTGGGTACGCCGGAAGACCTGGTAGCAGGTGTCGCCAATGGCATAGACATGTTTGACTGCGTCATGCCTACCCGCAATGCGCGCAATGGCTGGATCTTTACCCGCTTTGGCGATATCAAGATCAAGAATGCCCGTTACAAGGAAGAAAAAGAACCACTGGATGCAACTTGCGAATGCTATGCCTGCAAGAATTTCTCGCGCGCTTACCTGCATCATTTGCACCGCACCGGTGAAATCCTGGGCGCACGTTTGAACACCATCCACAATCTGCATTACTACCTGGATTTGATGAAAAACATCCGTAAAGCATTGGATGATGAACGCTTCCCCGAGTTTGTACAGCAATTCCACGCAGATCGCGCGCGCGGCGTTTGAGCTAGTGTAGGACATACGCAACGCCCCAAAGCGTTGCAGCGCCAGTAGTTGGTAAAATCGGTACTAAAGTACTGCCTTCGTCGCTACGGTGTTTTGGGGTTTCGGACATCATGTTGCCCGCCAACGTAACGAATCTCTCTTTCAAGGGAGATTTCCTAAAGGCGATAGCCTTGTTGGGACAATTTTGCGTAAGTCCTAATGTCTTATTTAATACGGTAAATAATGACGGACTGATCAGTAATACGAATTATATTCAGGCCGCTTGCAGGCAAAATGACGCTCTCGTCCGAGTGGACAAATGAATACTAGAGGTCTGATATGAATTATCATCCCGTCATTATTGCCGGCGGCGGCATTTCTGGTCTGTATTGCGCTTGGCGCCTGGCCTTGTCCGGGCAAAAAGTCGTGGTGCTGGAAGCCTCATCTGACCGCTGGGGTGGCCGCATAGAAACTGAAGACCTGGATGGCTTCATTGCTGAATGGGGGCCCATGCGTTTCGAGCCCACCCTGCAACCACGCTTCGATAAATTGTGCCGTGACCTGGGCGTCAAGCTGACCGAGTTCAGTGGCCCTGAAGGTGAGGAAGTCAACGCGCCTACCTATGATTTGCCTGCCGAGGAAATGGGACTCAATTCCCTGCAATTGCTCAAGCGCGGCATCATGCTGATCTTGGGGCAAGACCCACAAGACCAGGCCTGGATAGATGCCCAGACTGAAGCTGATTACCAGCGCATGCGCAAACATGCGCAACTCAATGGTCAGCCACTGTGGAGCATGGGTTTCTGGAATGCCATGTCGGCCGAAGGTGCGCTCAGCCATCTGGCACTGACCAAGTTGCGCGATACCGGCACCTTCTATCACATGATCCCGGAAAATCTGAATGCGATAGAGTGGATCATCTGGTGGCTGCGCGCTCTGAAAACCGTAGGTCAGCAACTGGCCAGTGTAGATGGCGGCACGGCAAAACTGACAGAGAGCCTGATGGCCAAATTGCGTGGCCTTAGCAATGTCACCCTGGCCGGCGGCCATATGCTGACCAGCTTCAAGCAAATCGCCATGGGCCAGCCCAGGCTGGAACTGGATGTGCATACCAAGAATGGCAATATACAGTTGCAGACCGACAGGCTGATTCTGGCTTTGCCGAGGATGCCGCTGGTGAAGCTGGCATCCTGCCTCCCTGAACATGTCTCTTCCCAGCTTGATGCGATGAATGGTTTCCCCATGTTGAAACTGTTCTTCGTGACAGATTCACCCTGGTGGGATTACTCACAGCGCCCGCAACAATATGCGAGTTGCCTGCCTACCCGTGAAATCCATTATTTCCGCCGCCCGCAAGGCCAGGACAAGGATGGTCATGGCATGGTCTTGCTGTACATGGACCGCCCATCGACAGAATTCTGGAAACACTACGTCATGGAAGCCGACAAGCATGACCGCGCCGAGATAGACCAGAACGTCAAGATCGTCGATGCGTTCTCGCTTTTCGTCGCGCGTGATGTGAAACGTCTCGTCGATATCAAGCGCTCAGGCCTGAAACTGACTGACCAGGCCCAGCACATGTTTGAAGAAAAATCTCTGGAAGATACCCGCGACTTTATCAAGAATTCCATCGTTACCTATGGCATACGCGACTGGGCGAGAGCTCCTTATGGCGCGGCCAATCATGGCTGGCAACCGGGCGTGCGTTCCTGGAAAGTCATGGATGTGTTCAAGGCCTTTGACTTTGGCAGCGGTGCCAAGAATATCCATATCGTTGGCGAGGCATATTCTGATTACCAGGGCTTTGTTGAAGGTGCTTTGAATACCTCGGAACTGGCGCTGGCGACTATACGTTCCAACTAACGCAGGCAAAACCAGCAGCAGGCCAAATCATCAGGCAAGGCAGCAACGCAAGTTTGCTGCCTTTTTTATTATGCATTTTTAGTGCAAGAAATATTGCCACATACCAAAGTATTGAAGCCAAATGCAAGAATGACAATCCAGGGGAAGCTTGTTACACTTTGCGCAGGTCATAATGACCCTGGCCATATGGCAAGCAAGTTGTTCACACGGAGGAAGTTTGTGAGTAAAAGTACGAAACTGATTGCAGTAGTCGCGGTTCTGGCAGTGGCATATCCTGCTGCCGCCTGGTACACCGGAAAAAGTGTAGAAGCCAAGCTGACAGAATCCAGCCAGAATCAGGCTAAATCTTCTCCCTATGTCAAAGTCATCAAGCAAGATTATCAGCGCTGTATCTTTTCTTCTACCCAGGATACGACGCTGGAGCTGACTTTCCCTGGCATGAAAAAACCGGATTTTCCCATGCCGGGCGCTGACACCGGTGCTGATACAAATGCTGCGGAGCAGCCAGCTGCCGATAATCCTGCAACGGCAGCTAGCCCTGCCGCAGAACCTGCAGTGGCAGAGAAGGCATCTAAACCGCTGCAAATACATTTCATTAACCATATCCAGCATGGCCCGCTGCCTGCATTCCGTGGTTATGGTGCCGCCCTGATCAAGACTGAACTGGTGCTGGATGCAGAAAGCAAGGCCCAGCTTGCCAAGCTGTTTGGTACCGCCAACCCGATAGACATCACCTCTCGCCTGAATTATGGTGGCAGTGGCCGTGTCAGTATTTCCAGCCCGGCATTCAATACTGTCATGGAAAAAGACAAGGAAAAAGTCAACTGGCAGGGCTTGAGTCTGGAAGTTGGCTTTGAAAAAGATTACAAGGCATTTAATGTCGTCATGAGTGCCCCTGGTTTGACCGTCGATGGGCTGGAAGGTCAGTCATTCAAACTGGGAGCGGTCAGCCTCAAAGGTGAAGTAACGCAGGCTTATCCAGGTACCCGACTTTATTTGGGCAAGACTGAAACCACTGTTGCCAATATCAGCTATACCGATAAAGTCGAAGCCAAGAAAAGTTTTACCCTGGATCAGTTCAAGCTCGGCACTGAAGCCACTATGAAAGATGAGCTCATGGACTTTGTCGCCAGGATAGGCGCTGCCAAACTCAGCTTTGATAATCAAGAGTTTACGGACTTCCATTACGACTATGGGGTAAAGCGCATTCATGGCCCATCCCTGGCAAAGATTTCTGTTGCCTATACCGATGTGATGAGCGCGCCTGGTGATCCTGACAAAAGAGCTGCCCTGAAAGCCGTGTGGGATGAGGTTGCGGCTATTGTTTTGCAAAAAGAACCAGAGCTGGCGCTGGAGCGCCTGAGCGTCATGACGGTGGATGGCGAGGCAAAACTCTCGGGTTCTGCCAAGCTGGTAGGTGCAACAGCGGCAGATGCAGCCAACCCTATGTTGCTGCTGCCAAAATTGCAAAGCAACCTGGATGTGACTTTGACAGAAGCGCTGGTCGCCAAACTTGGCGGGGCGAGCCAAAAAGATCCGGAAGCCCAAAAAGCTGCCCAGGCTGCCATGGCCCAACAAATTCAGGCTTTCGAAGGCCAGGGTTTTATCACCCGCAGCGGCAAACTGCTGAGTTCCAAAATCGAATGGAAGCAGGGTGCTTTGACCATCAACGGCAAACCATTTAGCAAGCAATAAGTATTGCTGTTGTAAAACTTACATTTATTCGCTCAAAGGCAGGCAATTATCCGGGTGCCCCGATGATTGCCTGCCTTTTTTTGCGCGGCTTTCTTTACAGATATCCCGACAATTTCCAGCATTTCGCATGGGCGATGCTAAAATACGCCGCTTTGCCGATTGAAAAATAGGCATTTGGTGCTATATACCAGGAATTGAGCAATAATTGCGGCAATTTATATCCGGGTTTTAGCCAGGAAATTAGAATTTCATTATTAAAATGACAGGAGTCTGAACGTGTTTATTTCCAATGCTTACGCACAAGCAGCCGCTGGCGGCGATCTCCAGAGCAATCTGCTGACTATGTGGCCTTTGCTCCTGATGGTAGCAGTAATGTATTTCCTGATGATACGCCCTCAGATGAAGCGTCAGAAAGAGCAAAGGGCAATGATGGACGCCCTGGCAAAAAATGATGAAGTAGTCACCGCAGGCGGTATCCTGGGTAAAGTGACCAAGGTAACTGATGCTTACATCACGATAGAAATTGCCAATGGCACAGAAGTCGTCGTGCAAAAGATGTCCATCACCATGATGCTGCCCAAGGGTACGATTAAAGCGATTTAATCAGAAAAACACGGCAACGCAGTCCAAAAGTAAACTGGGCTGCGTTGTGCTTTTTTAGCTTCCAATTATTTTCCCCATTATGAATCGCTATCCACTCTGGAAGTACATACTGATTCTGATCGCCCTGCTGTTCGGTGCTTTGTATACTGCGCCAAATTTCTTTGGCGAATCACCTGCAGTGCAAGTCAGTAGCGGTAAAGCCACCGTCAAAGTCGAATCTGACATGGCTGGCCGTGTAGAAAAAGCGCTGGAACAGGCTGGCCTGAAAAGCAAGGATATCTCCTATGAATATAACGGTGTGCAAGGCACAGTCCGCGCCCGTTTTGAAGATACGGATACTCAGTTCAAGGCCAAGGCAGCTCTCGAAAAAGCCCTGAACGCTGATCCCGCTGATCCTACTTATACGCTGGCCTTCAACCTTTTGGCGAATACGCCAAAGTGGTTGCAAAACATGCATGCACTGCCTATGTTCCTGGGCCTGGATTTGCGTGGTGGTGTGCATTTCCTCATGCAGGTCGATACCAAGGCTGTCATGAACAAACGCATGCAAAGCCTGGTCTCCAGCGTGCGTAGCAATTTGCGTGAAAAAGAAGTGCGCCATGCGGGCTTGAACCGTGAAGGTGACCTGATCAAGGTCAAGTTCCGTGATGCAGAAGAACGTACCAAGGCCAAGAATGTCTTGCTGTCACAGATGACAGATGTCGATTTGCTCGACACCGCCGGTGGTGATGGCGCCGACTTTGGCTTGCAGGTAAGTTTGAAGCCCAAAGCACTGAAAGATGTAGTCTCGGAAGGTATCAAACAAAATATTACCGCCTTGTCCAAGCGCGTCAATGAGCTGGGTGTTGCTGAACCTATCATTCAGCAACAGGGGGCTGACCGTATTGTTGTTCAATTGCCGGGCGTACAGGACGTCGCGCGCGCCAAGGATATTATCAACCGCCTCGCAACATTGGAAGTCCGTTTGCTGGATGAAAGTGTCATTGGTGCAGTTGATGCCAATACTGCTGTTCCTTATGGCTCAGAAAAATTCATCTCCAACCGTGGAGAGTACCTGATACTCACCAAAGACCCTGTCATTACTGGTGACGACATTACCAATGCCACCTCCACTTTTGACCAGCACCAGCAGCCTGCTGTCAGCGTTGATTTGAATGGTGACGGCGGCAAACGCATGGGCAATGCGACCAGCTCCCGCATAGGCAAGCGCATGGCGATCGTCCTGTTTGAAAAAGGCAAGGGCGAAGTGTTGATCGCACCAACCATCAATGATGAATTGCGCAATCGTTTCATCATCACTGGCATGGGTACATCATCCGCTGCTGGTGACCTGGCTTTGTTGTTGCGCGCGGGTTCTCTGGCCGCGCCTATGGAAATCATAGAAGAACGCACGATAGGCCCACAACTGGGTGTGGAAAATATCAAGCAGGGTCGCAATTCGACACTGTATGGTTTTATCGCAATCTCCGTTTTCATGATTGCCTACTACCTGATGTTTGGCTTCTTCAGCGTGCTGGCACTGTCTTTCAACGTACTCTTGCTCGTGGCGATTTTGTCACTGATGCAGGCAACGCTGACCTTGCCGGGTATTGCCGCGATTGCATTGGCGCTGGGTATGGCGATTGACGCCAACGTGCTGATCAATGAACGCATACGCGAAGAACTGCGCGCAGGCAAGACACCGCAAAAAGCCATAGAAGAAGGTTTTGACCACGCGTGGGCCACGATTCTTGATTCCAACGTGACTACCCTCATCGTTGGCCTGGCCCTGCTGGTATTTGGTTCTGGTGCGATTCGCGGTTTTGCTGTAGTTCACTGTCTGGGTATTCTGACTTCGATATTCTCGTCCGTATTCGTCTCACGCGGCGTTGTGAACTTCTGGTACGGAAGAAAGAAAAAACTGGCGTCCATTTCTATTGGAACGATCTGGAAACCAACAGACAACGCTGGCAAGTAAGTAGCCAGACTATCAAGAACACAGGAATTCATCATGGAATTATTCCGTATTAAAAAAGACATTCCTTTCATGCGCCATGCGCTGATATTCAATGTCATTTCTGCACTGACTTTTGTCGCAGCCGTGTTTTTCCTGCTGCACAAGGGCCTGCAATTCTCGGTTGAGTTTACCGGTGGTACGGTCATGGAAGTGACCTACCCCAAGGCGGCCAATGTCGATGCCATACGCCACAAGGTAGAAGAGCTGGGTTTCAAGGATTCACCAGTACAAACCTTTGGTAAGGCGCAAGACGTGGTGATACGTTTGCCGGAAACAAAAAAGGATGCCAAGGTCAGTGTTGCTGATACCGTGTTTGAGGCACTTTGCAAAATTGAAAATGGCAACCTTAGTAAAGTTCCAGCCAGTGCAGCGAATGGTGCGACCACAGAAAAACTCGCTTGTCAGGATGCTGCCAAAACCGAATTGGTCAAGCTGCAAAGGGTAGAGCTCGTTGGTGCCCAGGTCGGTGATGAGCTGGCGCATGATGGTTTGATGGCATTATTGTTCGTGATACTGGGCGTCATGCTGTATCTGGCAATACGATTTGAATGGAAGTTTGCGGTGGCTGCTATTGTCGCCAACCTGCATGACGTTATCATCATCCTGGGTTTCTTTGCCTTCTTTGAATGGGAGTTCAACTTGTCGGTACTGGCAGCAGTACTGGCGGTGCTGGGTTACTCGGTGAATGAGTCTGTGGTTATTTTTGACCGTATCCGTGAAAATTTCCGCAAGCAGCGCAAGATGTCTGTGACCGAGGTTATCGACAACGCGATTACCAGCACAATCTCACGCACCATCATTACTCACGGTTGTACCCAGATGATGGTGTTGTCGATGTTGCTGATCGGTGGCCCGACTTTACATTATTTTGCAGTTGCTCTGACGATAGGTATTTGCTTTGGTATTTACTCTTCCGTATTCGTTGCAGCAGCGATTGCGATGTGGCTGGGTGTCAAGCGTGAAGACCTGATCAAGCCAGTCAAAGAAAAAGACGATACGGATGGTGCAGTGGTATAAAGGTGCTAAGTGTGGTGTTTGAACAGATTGTTTAAAACCTAGCAATTGTGTCTCTTCCATGTAACGGAAGGTATCTAAAATGAAAGCCAGCCTGTGTGCTGGCTTTTTCTTTGTTAGCATTTCGGTTCTGAACTTTTTAAGGTCGGTTTGTGTCTGAGGAGAAATTGCAAATTGACGTAAGAAGTCAACACTTCGTAAAGAAACGCATGGAAAAGCTTATTGGTAGCGATTCCTGCACTGGATAAAAATAATATGAGCAAATTCAAAACCCTGATCATCGTTGCAGCTCTGGCAGCCGCCTCGGGCGCGGCTTACACTTATTACAAGTCATCTGACAAGGCTGCGGGTGAGGGGGCTACGGCAAAGGCGGGCGGTAGTGGCCCTGCCGGCGCCGGTGCCGCGCAAAACCGTCCAGTTACTGTCTCCACCATCATTGCACAAAAGCGTGACTATGATGTCAGGATTACTGCCAATGGCGTGGTCACTGCATTAAACACCGTCGATATCCGCCCGCAAGTCAGCAGCACTATCGCCAAGGTACATATCAAGGAAGGGCAGTTCGTCAAAGCTGGTGATGTCTTGTTCACTCTGGATAGCCGTGTCGATGAAGTCAACCTGGCAAAAGCCCAGGCACAACTCGACAAAGACCTGGCGTCGCTGGCCGACTATCAGCGCCAGCTTGTGCGCAACAAGGATCTGGTCAGCAAGAAATTTGTTGCCCAAAGTGTTGCCGACACTAGCCAGACCCAGGTCGATGCCCAACAAGCCGTGATTGCTTCTGACAAGGCTGCAGTGAATGCCGCCCGCGTTGCGCTCAGCTATAACCGCATAGTGGCACCTTCGGCTGGCCGGACTGGCATCATCAGCGTGTTCCCCGGTTCCCTGGTACAGCCTGCGACTGCAACGCCGCTGGTCAGCATTACCCAGATGGACCCGGTGACGATTGCTTTCCCGCTGCCACAACGCAATCTGCCAGATGCGCTGGAAAGCCTGAGGCGCAGCGACAGTTATGTCATGGCCAATTTGCCAGACACGACGGTCAAATTCAAAGGCAAATTACAGTTCGTCGATAATGCCGTGGATGCTGCGTCTGGCACGATCAAGGTCAAGGCAGTATTTGACAACAAGGAACTGAAACTCTGGCCTGGTGCCTATGCCAATCTGGAGCTCAGCGTACAGACTCTCAAAGATGTCGTCGTGGTGCCGCAGGATGCTGTCATCGTTGGTCCCCGTGGAAGCTCTGTATATATCGTTGATGCCGAAGGTAAGGCCATCATGAAGCCTGTGGTCGTGACCAACAGTTTCGGTAATGATGCTGTTGTTACTGGCATAGAGGCAGGTTCCAAAGTCGTATTGGATGGCAAACAAAACCTGCGTCCGGGCGCCAGCATCAAGGAACGTAATGGCGATGGTAAAGAAGGCAAGGGTGACAAAGCAGGCAAGGGTGCCAAGGGTGCAGGCAAGGCTGAGTCTGCTGCCGGGGCATCTGCCGGTACTTCCGCTGGTGCTTCTTCCTCCAGCGCTTCATCTGCAACGGCTGCATCTACAAACACTGCGCCTGCTGCATCCACAGCACCAGCAGCCTCAGCCGCGAGCGCATCATGAATTTGTCTGAATTATTCATACGCCGTCCGGTCATGACGGTATTGCTGAACCTGTCCATCGTCGTGGCAGGTGTCCTAGCCTACCGTTACATCCCTATCGCGGCTTTGCCCAGTTATAACACGCCGGTCATCAGCGTGAATGCCAACTTGCCTGGTGCCAGTCCTGAGACCATGGCAACCTCAGTGGCGTTACCGCTTGAAAAGCAGTTTGCTACCATACCCGGCCTGTCTATCATTAGTTCCAGCAACACTCTCGGCTCTACCTCGTTGACGCTGGAATTTGACCAGAACCGCAATGTTGATGCCGCCGCTGTGGATGTGCAGGCGGCATTGTTGCGTGCGCAGCGCTCTTTGCCAGTCGATATGACATCACCACCATCGTATCGCAAGGTCAATCCTGCTGATGCGCCTGTGTTGTTCATTGCCCTGACATCGCCATCGCTGAGTCTTGCTGAACTGACCAGCTATGCAGAGCATTTGATCTCACCCAGTTTATCGACGCTCGAAGGTGTGGCCCAGGTAAATATTTTTGGTATCAAGCGTTATGCCGTGCGCATACGCGTCATGCCAGATGCCTTGCAGGCACGCAACCTGACACTCGATGAATTGTCAGCGTCCATCCGTACCTCGAATGCAAACACGCCAGTCGGTACGCTGGATGGCGACAAGCAAACACTGACACTGCTGGCCAATAAGCAAATGCAGAGTGCTGCAGAATTTGCCAATCTGGTGGTCAGCAATAAAGGCGGGCAAGTTGTGCGCCTGCGTGAAGTTGCCACGGTTGAAGATAGCTACGAGCAAGTCAAAACCAACGCCAATTTTAATGGCGAAAGTTCGATTACCCTGGCAATACAAAGGCAGACTGATGCCAACACCGTCAAGGTGGTCGATTCCATCAAGGCGGCCTTGCCTGGCTTCAAAGCGCAATTGCCAGCTTCCGTCAAAATGAATCTGGTGAATGACAGGTCCATTTCCATCCGGGATGCTTTGCATGACGTGAACCTGACCTTATTGCTGACGATATTCCTGGTGGTGATAGTCATTTTCCTGTTCTTGCGCCGCATGGTCGCAACCATCATTCCGACTCTGTCTTTGCCTGTGTCCCTGGTTGGTTCTATTGCTCTTTTATGGGGCTTTGGTTATACGCTGGACAATGTCTCGCTGCTGGGGCTGACACTGGCTGTGGGCCTGGTGGTCGATGATGCCATCGTCATGCTGGAAAATATCATGCGCCACGTTGAGAATGGCGAACCACCTTTCAAGGCCGCATTGCAGGGTTCGCGTGAAGTGGGGTTCACCATCATTTCGATTTCGACTTCGCTGGTCGCGGTATTCATTCCCATCTTCTTCATGCCTGGCGTCATTGGTCAGCTATTCCATGAGTTTGCCGTCATCGTCAGTCTGGCCATCGTCGCCTCAGCATTCGTTTCTTTGACGCTGGTGCCCATGCTGGCCAGCCGTTTTCTGAAAAGTGAGCATGAACTGAAAGAACCGCCAAAGGCAGTGGCTGCGATGTTGCATGTATTTGAAAGCAGTTTCGATGCGTCCTTGCGTGCTTATACCCGTGGTTTGGACCTGGCATTGCGCCACCGCAAACTGGTGCTGCTGATCGCTCTGGCAACCTTTGCTGCCACGGCCTATCTGTTCAATGTCATCCCCAAGGGTTTCTTCCCCCAGGAAGATATAGGGCAGATCAATGTCTCGACCGAGGCGGCAGAAGAAACTTCTTTCCCAGCCATGGTCAGCTTGCAGGACAGGGTCGCCAAGATCATACGCGATGATCCTAATGTGGCTACTGCAACTTCTTTCAATGGTGGCAGTGGTTCGCAAAATACAGGTCGCATGTTCGTCAACCTGAAGCCACGTGGTGAACGCAAGCCGATGAAGGATGTTGTTGATGGTTTGCGCAAGAAACTCAATGAAGTTCCTGGTATTGCTGTTTTCCTGCGCCCTACCCAAAACTTGCAATTGGGTGGCCGCCCCAGCAAGAGCCAGTACCAATACATTTTGCAAAGTGTGGAAGCTGGTTCACTCAGCGAATGGGCCATCAAGCTGCAAGAAAAACTGCGTACTGACCCCGGTTTCAAGGATGTCACCACAGACTCGCAATTGAAGGGTTTGCAGGCCAGTATCAATATTGACCGTGACCGCGCTAATGCCCTGGGCGTGTCCATGGATAGCATACGTTCAGCTCTGTACAGCGCCTTTGGCGAACGTCAGATATCGACGATGTACACCAATGTTGATAGCTATCAGGTCATCATGGAAGTGGCGCCAGATGCGAAGAAAGATGAAAGCGCCATCAATGGCATTTATGTACGCGGTAATACCGGTACTTTGGTACCGCTCTCCAGTATTGCTACCGTCAAACGCACGGTAGGGCCGACCGCCATCAATCACGTAGGGCAATTGCAGGCGGTGACGGTATCTTTCAACCTGGCACCCGGCACAGCCCTGGGTGAGGCGACTAACCGCATAGAAAAATACCGCGATGAAATCAAATTGCCTTCTTCCATTATCACTACCTATGGTGGCGATGCAGCGGTGTTCAAGGATTCTCAATCTGGCCAGGTGATCCTCATCGTTGCCGCCTTGCTGGTGATCTATGTCTTGCTTGGTGTATTGTACGAAAGTTATATACACCCCATCACCATCCTCGCTGGCTTGCCTTCTGCCGCTGTCGGTGCTTTGCTGACCCTGCAGATGTTTGGCGAAGACCTGACCCTGATTGCCACCATCGGTATCTTGCTGCTGATCGGTATCGTCAAGAAGAATGCGATCATGATGATCGACTTTGCGCTTGATGCGCAAAGACATCACAATATGACGCCGCCAGAGGCGATACGTGAAGCCTGCATACAACGCTTCCGTCCCATCATGATGACCACACTCGCTGCGCTGGTTGGTGCCTTGCCGATTGCCCTGGGACTGGGTGCGGGTGCTGAATTGCGCCAGCCTCTGGGTCTGGCAGTGGTGGGTGGCCTGATCTTCTCGCAGGCAATTACCCTGTTCATTACACCCGTTATTTATCTGGCGCTGGACCGTTTCAGTGGTAGCGGGCCCATCGTTGGTGATGCCTTGCCGGTGAAATAATTGCTGGATTCTGTCCGCAGGCAATCAGCTTGCGGATAGGCAGTGATACGTGAACTGATTTTCTGGCGATTGCTTAATTGCAATCGTCTTCCTGCAAATGCTGCCTTAGCTTGAGCAAGCTTCTTTCCAGATTCAGGTAGTCATCTTCGGTATAAGTCTTGAAGCGCTGCTTGCCGGATTGTACGACCTGGGGGAAGATATTATCAAAGGTGGTTTCACCCACAGGTGTCAGTTTAACGAACAACTGGCGGCGGTCATCATTGCCGCGTTCACGTTGTACCAAACCCTTTTGTTCCAGTCTGTCAAGCACACCAGTGAGTGTGCCCTTGGTGATCAGGGTTTTTTCACCGAGCTCTTTGCAGGTCATACCTGGCGTATTGCCCAGAGTCGCGATGATATCGAATTGCGAATGCGTAAAACCAAGCTTGCGCACATTCCTGGCAGAAGCCTGTTCAAATAATTGCATGCACTCCGACAGTAATCGTATGCTGCGCAGGTAACGTTCGCCCATAAGATAGTTTGTGAGGATTATGGTGTGATGCGCCGAATGCATCACACCAGGGACTGCAACTAATTCAATAATTAATCAGCCTTGATTGCTTCAACCTGGATAGCCAGTTTTACCTCTGGTGCAAAACGTGGTGTGCCATAATTCAAACCGAAATCTGTACGTTTGAATTCTGCTGTGGCATCCGCGCCGCAAGCTTCTTTCTTGAACATAGGATGTTCGATACATTTGAATTTATTGATCGTCAGCGTCACTGGTTTGGTCACGCCCAGCATAGTCAATTCACCGATAACAGCAACTGGTGTGTCGCCATTAAATTTGATGGATGTACCTTTGTAAGTCGCTGTAGGGAATTGCGCCACATTGAACATGTCCTTACCTTTTGCATGTTCATTCATTTTTTCATGGCCAAAGTCCAGAGAGCTAGCATCGATAGTGATATCGACAGTACCGGTTTTCGCAGCACGGTCCAGCACGATTTTGCCTGAAGTTTTATTGAATTTGCCGCGCCATACAGAGATGCCCATGTGGTCAGCTTCAAAGCTAGGATAAGTATGGTTAGGTTCGATGTTGTATGTTTGTGCAAATGCAGGTGCAGTGCTGATCAACAAAGCGGCAGCGATAAGTTTAGCAATTTTCATTTATGACTCCTGGATGGCGAAAATTTGTTTGATTAAAAAATAAGGTTTGGTACTCGGTATTACGGGTTTGTTACTACGTGAAACTTGATCTGTACTTCATCGGCGACCATGCCGGTATCTTTCCATTCACCTTCACCGATATTGAAGGTGAGGCGTTTGATAGGCAGGCTGCCGTCAAACACCTGGCTGTTGCCTTCTTTCTTGACGCTTAAAGGGAAGCTGACATCCACGGTTTTACCCTTGATGCTGAGCTTGCCGGTGACATCAAGCTTGCCTGCCGTACCTGCCTTCATGGATGTAGAGACAAAGCTGGCCTTAGGGAAGGCGGCAGCGTTGAACCATTCCTTCTTCAAGACTTCTTTATTGTATTCAGCGTCACCAAGGTCAAAGCTGGCAACATCAATATCTACTGTTGCTTTGGATGCTTCAGGTTTGGCGCTGTCGTAATCAATGTTGGCCGCAATTTTTTTGAATTTGGCATCAACGGGTACATTCATTTGCTTGAACACAATGTTGACCGTGCTTTTTGCCGCATCAACCTTCAGGGCGGCGGCAATGGCCGGGCTGGCGATCAGCAAGGCGACAGCAGCAGAAATAGCGATTTTTTTCGTGGAATAGGTGGACATACTTGTACCTGCTTAAAAATAAGAAGAATTAACTAAAAGGATTAGCCCGGAAAAATTAAAAACGAGGACGCATGCGATTCAAGAGCCCGTCTTTATCGTAGAAATGGTGCTTGAGCGCCGCCGCGACATGCAGTAAGACCAGAACGAACATGACATTGTTTAAAATTTCATGCAATTCTTTTAAAGTCCCCTTGATTTCCGGGTTGGGAGCTATTAATACTGGTAACTCGAATAATCCCAGATAGACTACCGGATAGCCCGCTGCCAGGGTGTAAAAATAACCAGACAAGGGCACAGCGAACATCAGTACATACAGCAGGATATGAGTCGCATTCGCCAGCTGGGTCTGGACTTTGCCCATATTCTCAGGGTAAGGCGGTGCCTTGCTCATGAGCCTGGAAATGAGACGTATGGCAACAAAAGCAAGTACCGTTACACCCAGCCATTTATGGTAGGAGAAATATTGCAACTTGGTCGGGCTGATCCTCATATCAACCATGATATTGCCGAGGATAAAGGCAATGATGATTAGAATGGCAATCAGCCAGTGCAACGCTATGCTGAAATTGGAATATCTTTGAGTGGCTGCCATACTTGCTCCTCTGATGAAAGAGATAATTAGTTCGAAGTAGAACTAATATAGCGCAAAAAAAGAAAGTCTGCTGAGAGTCGCCCAATTTTTAAGCGAATATTATGTAAGCAGCTGCTACATTTTGTTTTTGAAACTGAGTCTTCCGGCTATACTTTGCCTGGAATCTCCGCGCAATTTGCCATAAAAAGGTTTTTCCCCTGCCATTAAGGCATTCATTTATCATTGGCTTACTTGCCAATTCATCATATCAATAATGAAACCAGAAATTCCAGAAAAATCCCTAGGTAAACTATTAGTCGATCCTGCCAAAACCGTACTTGGCAACGTAGCAGGTGCCGTCAGTGAAACCACAGGCTTGCTGGACCAGAGCGGGCCATTGAAACCTGGCACAGGTCTGGCTAGTGGTGTACTGGCATTGACGCTGGCATTCCTGTGTTTGCTGGGTGTGATAGCTTTCCACTTCCCGCAGTATCTGACCACGCCTGAATTGCGTAAAAACTATTCCCCGGACGTCATACGCCATATTCTATTTGCAGCGCTGGTGCTCTCTGGCGTGATCAGTTTATTGAATATACTGTTCAACCGCCGTCGCGGCTTGAATGCGGTAGCCGCCGCCCTGGTGATTGCCGCCGTGGCCTACGGTGGATCGCATGTGCCTGTGGCTGATTTTCCTGATCATACGCCGTATATAGGCCTGGACTGGTTTATTCTCGATTTGCTGGGCTCGACCATCATCTTTGTCGTTATAGAAAAAATCTTCCCGCTGTACAAGGGGCAGTTGATTTTCCGTCGTGAGTGGCAAACCGACATGGTGCATTTTGCCGTCAATCACTTCATCGTCGGACTGGCCTTGTTAACTGTCAATTTCGCGATACACCGCTTGTTTGGCTGGATGGCACATGACAGCGTGCGCGACTTTGTGCAGTCTATCTGGTTCTTCCCGCAATTACTGCTGTGTATCCTGACTGCCGACATGGTGCAGTACTGGACCCACCGCGCCTATCATGAGATTCCTTTCCTGTGGCGCTTCCACGCCGTCCATCATTCAGCCAAGACCATGGACTGGCTGGCCGGTTCGCGTCAGCATATCCTGGAGTTGATCTGCACCCGCGTAGGCGTGCTCGGTGCCCTGTACGTGCTGGGTTTTGACAAGACTGTCATGGACGTTTATATCATCGTGGTCGGCTTCCAGGCCGTATTCAACCATGCGAATGTGCATCTGCCATGGGGCCCGGTCAAGTATGTGATCGTCACACCTGATTTTCATCACTGGCACCATTCATCAGATGATGTGGCGATAGACAGGAATTATGCGGCTCACTATGCCTTCCTTGACCACCTGTTTGGTACAGCAATCAAAGGGCAAAAAGGCTTCCCTGAGAAATATGGCGTGCAGGGGGACTACATGCCGGACGGCTTCGTGAAACAACTGATGTTCCCGTTCCGTTCGCAGAAATAAGTTGTGTGAATCAAGACCATTAACCACAGAGGCACCGAGACACAGAGAAAGGCAAGAGAAAAACATGCGAGTTAGCTTTGATATTTTTGGAGCTTTCTTCGATTTTCTCTGTGCTACCTCTGTGTCTTGGTGCCTCTGTGGTGAGCCTTTTGGTCTTTAAACCTTAAATCGCTTTTGCCAGTTTCGCTGCAATACCAGTGTAGTTCGCCGGTGTCATTGCCAGCAGCAAATCTTTGGCGTCGCGCGGGATAGCCAAGCCTTCAACAAACTCTTGCAAGGCGGCTTTGGTGATGCCTTTGCCGCGTGTCAGTTCTTTCAATTGCTCGTAAGCGTTTTCTACTGCATAACGGCGCATCACGGTTTGTACTGGTTCTGCCAATACTTCCCAGGTCGCATCAAGGTCTGCAGCCAGGCGCTCTGGATTGGTTTCCAGCTTGTTCAGTCCGCGCAGGCAACTGTCGTAGGCCAGCAAGGTGTAACCAAATGCCACGCCGATATTGCGCAAGACAGTAGAGTCTGTCAGGTCACGCTGCCAGCGCGACACTGGCAATTTTTCTGACAGATGACGCAGCAGTGAATTAGCCAGACCCAGGTTGCCTTCAGAATTTTCAAAGTCGATAGGATTGACTTTATGCGGCATGGTGGATGAACCGATTTCGCCTGCCTTGGTTTTTTGTTTGAAATAGCCGACAGAAATATAACCCCAGATGTCACGGTTCAGATCCAGCAAGATAGTGTTGGCGCGCGCGAAGGCATCGAACATCTCAGCCATGTAATCATGTGGCTCAATCTGTATCGTGTATGGGTTATAGGTCAAGCCCAGGCGCTGCTCGACAACATTTTTGGAGAAGCTTTCCCAGTCATGCTGCGGGTAGGCAGACAGATGAGCATTGTAGTTGCCCACTGCGCCGTTCATCTTGCCCAGGATTTCTACCTGTTCTATGCGCTTGATGGCGCGCTGCAGACGTGCAACAACGTTGGCCATTTCCTTGCCCAGGGTAGTTGGGCTGGCAGTCTGACCATGTGTGCGGGACAGCATGGGCACTTCAGCATTTGCATGCGCGATTTCTGTCAGTTTGCTGATCAGTTTTTGCAGTGCTGGCAGCATCACCTCATTGCGCGCCGTCTTCAACATCATGCCGTGAGAAGTGTTGTTGATATCTTCAGAGGTGCAGGCAAAGTGGATGAATTCGCTGGCAGCAACCAGCTCAGGCACATCCTTGACTTGCTCTTTGAGCCAATATTCAACCGCCTTGACGTCATGGTTGGTGACGGCTTCGATTTCCTTGATGCGTTGCGCATCTGCTTCAGAAAACCCGGCAACGAGTTTATCGAGCAAGGCATTTGCTGCCGGGGAAAAAGCCTTGATCTCATCGAAACCGGCTTGTGACAAAGCTTGCAGCCAGGACACTTCAACTTTAACGCGATGATGCATGAAGCCAGCTTCAGACAAGGTGGCGCGCAAGGCATCCACTTTGCTTGCATAACGACCGTCGAGTGGAGAGAGAGCAGAGAGTGAGGATAGGGACATGATGGACTATAGAGATGGAATGACAGAAAGCCTTGCGAAAAAAACAACAAAAGTGTAGATTTTGCAAATCACCATGATTTGGCAAAAATTTACAATTGTTGTGCAAATACAGTTTTTTTTGCACCGAATACGCGATTTTACCATTTGAATGCGTTCAAATTATAGAATCGTAGTGATGTTGCTGCTCCGCACGTCTGCCCCCGCAAGCATGGGTTTACAGGCAGGCGATGCTATAATCCGCGCTAAACCTACTACCAGATTCCTATGAAACTTATTGGCTCCACCACTAGTCCTTTTGTCAGAAAAGTCCGCGTTGTCATGGCGGAGAAAAAACTTGATTACGTTTTTGTGCAAGAAAATGTGTGGGCAGCAGACACCACAATACAGCAATCAAATCCCCTAGGAAAAGTACCCTGTCTCTTGATGGAAGACGGTGGTGCCATGTTTGATTCGCGCGTCATTGTCGAATATATAGACACTCTGACACCAGTCGGCAAGCTCATTCCTTCGCAAGGCCGTGAACGTGTGGAAGTTAAATGCTGGGAAGCCCTGGCAGATGGCATCATGGATGCCGCCATTCTGGTTCGTCTGGAAAAGACCTTGCGCCCGGCTGAACAGCAAAGTCAGGAATGGATAGACAGGCAAATGAGCAAGGTGCATGCAGGTCTGAAATCCATGTCCAGTGGCCTCGGTGATACCGCGTTCTGTACCGGCAATCACCTGACCCTCGCTGATATCAGCGTTGCCTGTGCACTGGGCTGGCTGGGCTTCCGCTTCCCGGAAATAGACTGGCGTGGTGACTATCCAAATCTCGCAAAACTGTTCGATAAATTATCGGAACGCGCTTCTTTCAAAGACACTTTGCCACAATAAATACAAAAAGCCGGACTGAAAACTAAAAGGGATGTAGCGCAAGCTCCATCCCTTTCGTATTTTTAGCCAAGCAAAAATTGCTCTGACTTATTCTTCTGTGGACATTTGTGATTGCAAATAATTCTGGATACCGATTTTCTCGATCAATTCCAGCTGCGTTTCCAGCCAGTCTATATGCTCTTCAGTATCTTCCAAAATGACCTGGAACAAATCGCGAGACACATAATCGCCGACTGCTTCACAAGTGGCGACACCTTCCTTGACTGTCTTTTGCGCAGCAACTTCCAGCTTCAAATCGCATCCCAGCATTTCTACCGTTTCTTCACCTATCATCAGCTTGTGCAGGGCTTGCAGATTTGGCAGACCACCCAGCATGAGGATGCGGTCGATGAGCTTGTCAGCATGCTTCATTTCGCCTATGGATTCTTCGTATTCCTTCTTGGCTATTTTTTCAAAACCCCAATGCTTGTACATGCGTGCATGCAAAAAATACTGATTGATCGCACTCAATTCATTGGTGAGTTGTGCATTAAGCAGTTTGATGACTTTCGCGTCGCCTTTCATGGCTTTCCTTCCTGTGGCTATGGATATTGTTGGTGAGGTGTTTGCTGACGAGCTTTATGCTTGCAGGCTTTTATCACATGATAGATCATTCAGTGGCAGTTGCAAAACGAAGATGACCTACATCACTGAATTAGCGTGATTCAATGCTTGAAGAAGACAATTCCTCACTTGATTGAGGTCACGAAGCGCAATTATTCTCATTTAGTTTTCTGATTGCCTGAGAAAAAATCGGTGTACTGGCAGGGGCTTTGGTTCGCTTTCTCTTCCCCATTTTTTTGAAAATCAGCGTTCTGATATTCTCATTTTTGTGGTGGAGCCATCAGTGAATAACATGGAGCTGCTTCGAGTTTCTTTATTTCCTGGATTTTACTACAACGATTATCACAGCATTTTTCCCCATCAGCAAATTGCTCGTAACTACTCTGATATTTCAGGGTATGGAAAGTCAGATATCTGCCAGATGAATAAGCGGATGAGATTGGCAGTTTATAATGTGCGCTTGCAAAGAAGCGCAAGTCCCACCATCAACAACGAAGTAAACTTTGCGCTTGCTCAGAATTAAACAGTGACCGGAAAATGCTTTCCAGATTACGGTTCTGACATTTCTTCAAATTTAAGCTTCTACACGACATGAACTCATTTTCCCGCTTTTTATTTTCTTCAATGCTGCTTATTTCTACCAATGTCTTTGCGGACGTTTATAAATGCGTCGACACAGCGGGCAAGATTTCCTACAGTCAGAATCCCTGTCGTGACGCAAAGAATCTTCAGCAAAAAGTGAATATCAATATAGCTACGCCCGCCGTTTCGCCTGATGCTCAGAAAAATGAACAGAGCCTTGCCAGGAAAAACGAAGAATTCAAACAGAGAAGAGCTCAAAAAAATGATTATGAAAGTTGCCTGGCCAGTAAAGTCAGTCCTGTTTGTATTGGCCCAAACGAAATCGCAACCCGGAGAACTATAGTGCGATAGAGCAGCCATTCTGCGACATTGATGTCCATGATGACTATGGGCGGGTAATTTGTCGCAATATTTTTTGTGTTTTTAAGAGAGTAAGTGGGACTTAACTATTCTCTTATTTCAAATTGCTGCGATGGAATTTGCGATAGTGTTATACTGGCATTGTTAATCTGATAATTTTAAAAATCCGTTCAAATCATTCTGAAAATATTGTGCGCTTATGATTTGAGTGCTCGGAACTCTTCCTTTGCAATAGTCTGAAAGGATCTGATAGTGCAATACAGTGCCATTGCTTCATCATCTTCAAATGCAGAGTCGGCAAAACATCGTCGTATGAACACCATTCGCCTAGTCTTTGCTTCGGCGTTACTTGCCACGCTGACGACTTCATGCGCGCAAAGCCCTGGTGCACTGGCGCAGGGAAAGAGTTCCCCGGGTACTGCCTCTTCCTCAACTTCTATCGCTAACAAGAAATCTATGGAAACCTCTGATCAAAATGCATCTCCAGAAGTGCCGCAAATGACTGCCGAGGAAATCAGTAGGCGCATGCTGGACCTGATGGGCAAGATTAAAACGGCTGAGGATATTTCTGCCAAAAATCTAGAAATCGCGACTGGCCTCAAGGTCTACGTTAATGCTGATAATCCCGGTAAATATGCGACTGGAGCAAAAATTACCGATACCTGGTTCTTTAACATTAAAGTGATATCCGGTAGCAAAGACGGCAAAGCCAGTCGGCTGATATTCTCGTTTGACGACCAAACCCATAGCGGTGCCGATATGACATCGATCTGCAAAGTCGATTTTGACGCCTATAAAAAACGACTGATTGAATTCGGTTTTCAATCAGAGCCTTACTATGGCGAACACAATCGACTCATTTATTGGAATTTCTCGCGCGGTAAAGTCGAATTACAAATTTCCATTCGTGGAGAAAGTGACGAAAATGTGAAACACGATTGTGTCTCCATGATAGTCATTGACGTCTAGAGGGGAAGTCACATGACCGGACCGAATCCCAAATCCAATGCGGCGCCACCGACTGCTGAGCAAAAGCTTGATAAGATCATCAAGGACTTTGGTAATGCCAACAAGACCGCGAACAATAATCCCGGTGATGACTTGGCCAAGCTTCTTGAGGTTTCTCCTGATCTGAAGAAGCGCATTCTTGAATCAGTCGATAAAGGGTATTTAACTAAATTTCAGGCACTTCCTGCCAATTCTGGCACAGGCGGTTCGTATGACCCGAGTGCAAAAGCCATCAATGTACCGATGAATGTACTCCAGAAAGCTAGTACGAGCGAACGCGATAAGGGTGAGCTGATTTTTGTGATGGGTCACGAAATCCAGCATTCATTCAACGCTGCCGCAACCAAAAAGATAACCCAGGATTTCCTTGATGGGACTAAGGTACTGGCAACGAGCAAGGCATCGCCACATGACTATACCAAAGTGACTGATGATTTTATCCAGGCTTCTCGTAAAGACGAGGCCTCTGCGCATATTGGTGGCTTCAATGCGATTGCTTCGCAAGCCAGGAAAGCCAACCCCAAAGCAACGCTTGAAGACATTTACGATACTGCTCCGGGGCGCATGCAGGATTTCATTACTGTGAGTGGCACGCCAGGAAATTATAACTACGCGATGAAGCCGGGCCTGACTGTCGATGCTGACATGAGCATGCCCTATTCAAAGGACAATGTCGCAGCCATGGGCAAGTATTACTTTGATAAATCTGCAAAGGAGTCCAGGCTTGGGTCGAATCACAATCTCGATTACGCCAACTTCTACGGTAGTTGGGCAGTCAATGTTGCTGGTAACAATGAGAAAGCGTATCAGGATTTTTATCACAAAACTGACAAGAAATACACCACCCCGGAAGTGCAGTTCGACATGAAGCGACTGGGCTTGCAACAAGACCTGATCAATCAGAATGTAAAATTTTCAGACAACAAAGCCTTCTCTTATGTCGATACCAGCGATGGCAAGAAGCAGTCTGCAACTTTCGATCCGAACGCGCATCCTGCTCCTCCTGTAAGTCCTGTCACCAGCCATGCATTGGCGAAGGATATCAAACTTGATCTGCCTGACGGAACATCAGTCCCGCTGAACTCGTCGAAGGCCGTGCCCATGTCGCCTGCCAAAAACAGTGCAGACCTGCTCATGGGTGACGACACGCCGTCCAGTCGTTTGCTCAGGAGTGTGCCTGAATCACTTAAAGCTGTTCAACCCAAGCCGGGGTGAGCGCAAGAATTTACATAAAAATGTAACCAGGAATAGGGATGCTTGCAACTGCCCTGAGTTTTATATTTGTATATGCCGGTGTTGATAATTGAAAGGACCTGGTTATGCAACCCAGAGTTTTTGCTTCGTCATCTCTCTCATCTTCAAATGCAGAGCTGGCAACGTATCTCCGCATGAGCACCAGTCGTTTGGTCTTCGCTTTGGTGCTAATTGCCATGCTTTCGACATTTTTGTGCGCAAAGCCGTGGCGCACTGGCAGAAGGAAATAATTCTTCTGCTACCTACTCTTCCTGAACTTCTATCGCAAACAAGAAATTTATGGATACCTCTCATCAAAGCGTATCGCCGGAAGTTCCACAAATGACTGCTGAGGAAATCAACAAGCGTATGCTGGACCTGATAGGCAAGATTAAAACGGTTGAGGATATTTCTGCCAAAAATCTGGAAATCGCGACTGGTCTCAGGGTTTACTTTGATCCTGCAAATTCCAAGGAATATGGAACAGGAGCGAAAATTACTGATACCTGGTTCTTTAATATTACCGTGATCTCCGGCAGCAAAGATGGCGAGCGCAGCCGTTTGCTATTTTCCTTCGACGATCAAACCAATAGCCACGCCGATAAGACCCCGATCTGCAAAATCGATTTTGAAGCTTATGCAAAACGACTGAACGAACTCGGCTTTCAACAGAAGCCTGTTTATGGCGAACACGGTCGTCGCGTTACCTGGATTTTCTCACGTGATGAAATTGTGATTCATATCGACATTCGTGGAGAAAGCAAAGAAAAGCCTGATCACGATTGCGTCTCTACGATTACCATTAGCGCTTAAGGTGGATGACTATCGATTTGCACTGAAAAGTGCCCCATTTTGCTGAATATTCTACATCTATTGTGACCTGCGTTTAGCAAGTAATTCTACCTGTCTTGATGGCAGCCCTAATCAGGAGGTGGAAGGTGGATCAAACTGATAGGGATAACTCAGCAAACAAACGAGCACACGCTCAAGCGAGGGATTCTAAACTCGATTTGATTGAAGGCATAGTACACTGGCGAACTCGTTAAAGAGTGGGCCGTCGTCGACTCTAAAAAACTGCAGACATGTTGATCGGCCACGATACTTCATTAAATTGCATGCACGGGAGCTTACCGGAATCGCTCAGAGCCGGCCAATCCCAACGGGTGAGTGTAGAAATTTTCACGAAAATATGCAACAGGAGTATGCAGCTTGCAACTAAGCTGGGTTTTCCAAGGAATCATCTATCCACTTGATCAAGGCACTATTAACGGCGAAAGGTTGTTCGAGTGTGGACGCATGGCCGCATTGAGGGATGACCGTCAATCGCGCGGCGGGAATAGCTGCTGCGATTTCTGCGGCTAATTCTGGTGGGGTGAGAATATCTGAATCTCCTACGAGAACAAGCGTCGGTACTGAAATAAATGATAGGCAGGAGCGACTATCTATACGCGAGATAATTGCATCAGTCTGCCGCTCAAAAGCATCGATGCCAACTGCCATCGCCATCCGGATATTTATTTCGCGCAAGTTGGCGTCACCCTTATGCGATGGGTGGACAATGGAATTTAAAGCTTCTGATGCGAGCGTAGTAAAGTCACCTTCGCGGAAGTTTGCAACCATGGCTCGACGTTGTTTGATCTGCTCAGCACTATCCGCGCGCGCCGATGTATCTAGAAGCGCAAGCTTGAGTACGCGCTCTGGTGCCTGTCGCATGATCTCAAGGCAAATATAACCACCCATTGAAATGCCGGCGAGTGCAAATTGAGAGGGTGTTGTGGCCAGGATTGTGGACGCCATCTCGGCTATTGATTTTCCCTCCAGCGTCGATGCAATAGTCACGGGACCAAACTGCCACAAAGCAGGTATTTGGAAGGCGAAAGCTTCTGCTGAACAAAGCAATCCGGGTACTAGGACAATAGGCTGCATTTACATATCCAGAAGGATCCAGTTAAATTATTGTAGGATGCAAATTCCGACGTTTGACGCTAATGCTTTGTCAGGAATAAATTTTCCGGGTCGATCATGGCGCGAATTTTCAATACCCGCACAAATGTTCCAGGAAGCCAGAGCACAGTTTGTCATGCCGCTGGTGAGATTGATAACGCAGATAAGGCTAAGTAAGTCCGGCCTGTCATTTATCCGGATAGCCATTGTAAAATTCACTGGCTATTTTCCACTGTTGGTTGATTTTGATAAGCTGAATTACTTTCCATCCCTTTCCCTGATAGTCCTGGTCCCTGCCGGCGCTTTCATAGTCTAGCGAAATTTGGGCTAAACTTCCAAGCTGCTCGATTTTGATGTTAGAAAATCTTTGCTTCAACTTGCTGCCACTTTCAAATACTGATTTTCTGAAATCGGCGTATTTTTGTACGCTTTGCAGATCATATTTTTTGTTGCCGTTGATGTTGTCAGGGATGTACGAAAACGGAATATTCAGGTCCAGAAGCTGTGATTCAAATAAAACCCGGTCACCGTTTGAGAAGGCCTGGACATAATTCGCCAAAATTAGTCGTAACTGTTGATCATCCTGTTTGGCAGGTATATTCCAATCCGGTATTTCTGTATTGGCTGCGGTTACGGCACTTAGGTTCGTGATATTGCCGAGCGCGAGGAAGATCAGGGCAATCAGAGTTTTATTAGACGACAGCTTCATGGTTACTCCTGGTTGGTTGTTTATCGTGGTCAGGGTAATGCATGTCTATTACTGGTGCTATCGAATTTTGCTGATGACAGGTATTAAGCTTACTAATGGCTCACTTAGGTTGGATTAGAGGCTGATGAAGCCCGATTGATAAAGTCTATAAGTGGACGCTTATATTTTCACCTGATTGCATTTTTTTGAAATTCTCCAAGCATGTCGATCAGCCAAGGGCGAGTTCCATGCACTCCGAGAGGACTTATCTTGAGGTCGCACAAACACTGCTGCTTAAGCGGATCAACGGCCTTACCAGCACCGAGTCGGCCATCATCAAGGAAAATAAGGAAAGGCTGAATTTTCCGCAGAAATAAAAAAAAGCCAGATCGCGCAATTGCCGCAATCTGGCTTGTCCCGGGGAGGGGATTTTTTAGCTGCTCAGCGAGAAGCTGATCGTTGCCGTGGCAATCACTGTCAGGGCTTTGCCATCTTCAAAATAAGGTTTAAAAATAGCGCGCAATATGGCGACTTTGGCGGCTTCATCGAGGCGGTTGGAGCCGGATGATTTTTGTACATCGACTTTTTCTGCCTGGCCTTTTTCATTGACCAATATACGCAGGGTCACTTTGCCTTCTTCGCCCATGCGTCTGGACATGGCGGGATAATCTGCCTGTGGTGCGCGCACATATTCAACGGCACTAATCTGTTTTGGCTGTGCCGGAGCGGCTGGTGCCGGGGCCGTTTCCGCTTTTGCTGCAACAGGTGCCGGTTGTGGTGCAGGAGGGGCTGCCTGGGTGGTGATCTGGTGTACATCAGCCGGTATTTCTAGCACTGGAACGATATGCGGGACCACAGGTACGGGTACTTGCACTGTCGTCAGTTTTTTCAGAGGGACTGGCTTGGGTGGTGGTTCTGATTTTACTGCGGGTGGCTCGACAAAGGTCATGACGACTTCTTTGGGCAGTATTTGTACCGCATGCGTCAGCAGACCATGCTGCAGAGCGTAAAACAGGGCCAGGTGCGCTGCGACGATGGCACCAAGCGACAGGATGCGGGATTTGGGGGCAGTAAAGTCTTGTGGGGCTTGTTGTAGAGTAAGTGTGGACATGGTAAACCTCACGCAGTGACGGCGTTGGGCTGGAAGTGCAGTTGTTGGATGAAATTCTGAAAGCCGGATGCATTATTGCTTTTCTCATCGAGGCACTGGCGCATGACTTTGCGTGCGCAACCTGCGCATTTGCCGCAGCAAGTGCCTACATCGAGTTGCTCGCGCAGTTCGGCCATCGTGCTGGCACCCATGGCGACAGCCTGATGAATTTTCTTTTCCGATACATTATTGCAAACACATACAATCATGAAGCTACTCCACTAATGCAGATTTTTTACCGGTGAAGGCCAGTAACCAGCCCAATTTGCGCAATCTGGTTTTTTGCGCTGCCTTCTTTTCTACCAGGCTGGCCCACTGCTCGGATAATTGCTGGCAAGTGGCTTTGAGCACAGGTGCCAAATCCGGCAAATTCGCCAGCGCATTCAAATGTCTTTCTATGACTGATGCCAGCCTGGTGCTGGCTTGTTCAGCCTCTTCCTGGGTCTCACTATTTGCGCTGTTGACTGTGTAATGCGACATCAGATGCAATACTGCAGAAACCAGCAGTTCAGGCTGCTTGGATGTGGCAGTCAAACCCGATAATTCTTCGTTCATCAGCGTTTCACCTGGCATGTCCAGTCTCCAAGAATGTTCAGCGTTTCAGGCTGTCAATATCAGCTTGTTCAGTTGCGTAATGCGCAGCCGGTAAATGCGACCCGCATGATCAATTTCCAATTCACGCTTTTGCTGCATCAAGTCACCGCTCTTGATACGCGGCACTTCTTTTGTCGCCTGATTCGTTGCAACTGGCGTTGTCGCTGCTGTAATAGCTAGATCAGCGTGCTGGTGAATACCGTTAAATGTAGTCATATTTTACCTTGCAAATCTAAACGATAACAATTCTTATTTAGATTATTGAATATTCGAACATGTTTGGCAAGTGTTTTTTGTTGATATTCATCAGTTCAAGGTTTACTTTTGCCTTGCTCATTAAAGTGGCAAACTAAATACGCAGGAGAATTGGCGTGAAAGCAATGCTTTAGGCAAATGTGGACTACTTCTATATATGAGAGAGTTTGAGCTGCTTACCTGGGCATGGTCCGGTATGGATATGCCTGGGTAAGTGTCTGAGGTACTGTGCGGTGGGTTGGCAGTCTTGGGTACTTGGGTGCCGGGTGTATATGGCCTATATTATTTGGCAGGATGTTCAGCCATGGCCTCACCCATGCAGATGCCCTTGGCCGGTGTCCAGGTCGGGTTGAAATCCACCGTGCCTTTCGGGAATAGCATGACGACAGTTGAGCCCAGCAGGAATCTGCCCATTTCATCCCCTTTTTTCAAGATGATTTGCTGGTCATCGTAACGCCATTCGCGCACGGTGGCACTGCGTGGCGGGTTGACGATGCCATGCCAGGTAGTGGCCATGCTGCCAACGATGGTAGCGCCCACCAGTGTCAGCACAAAAGGACCAAAGGCGGATTCAAATACGCATACCACGCGTTCATTGCGGGCAAACAGACCAGGCACACCGCGTGCCGTGGTTGGATTAACCGAGAACAATGCGCCTGGCACATAGATCATGCGCGTCAGACGGCCATCGCAAGGCATATGTATACGATGGTAGTCGCGCGGGCTCAGGTACAGAGTGGCAAAACTGCCATCTTCAAACAGCGATGCCAGCTGGCTGTCGCCACCGACCAGGGCGGTAGTGCTATAGCTATGGCCCTTGGCCTGAAAAATCTGGTCTTTTTGTATAGGCCCGAACTGGCTGATGGCCCCATCTACCGGGCTCAGCAAGTCGCTGCTGGCGAACGGGCGTGCGTCCGCACGTAGCGGGCGGGTAAAAAATTCATTGAAGCTGGCGTAGCTGCTGATGTCTGGATTGGCAGCCTCTTGCATATTCACATTGTATTTGCCGACAAACCAGCGTATCAGGCTGGTGGTGAGCTTGCCTGCCTTGGCATTGGCAACTTTGCCAGCGAATACAGTCAGAGCCTGTTTTGGCATTAAATATTGGGGCAGGACGGCAAGGCGATCGGACACGGCGACTCACTTTTCAAAATGTACAGGAAGGCGATTATAACGTTGAGCGGGCAAAAGCCTGCTGTTTCTGCGCTAATCGCAGACGCATCGTGATAAATTGTTTCTCCTGAGCTAAGGTTTTTGCAAATGAGGGGGGCGTATGCTATCGTCAATAGAAATACTTATTATTGCGTCCCCATGTCTGATGATAGCCAGCTAATTGTGATTGATCAGATCCGGATCGGAATGTTCATCAAGCTCGACCTGAGTTGGTTTCAGCATTCTTTTCCGATGAACTCGTTCAAGATCACCAGTCAACATCAGATTGACGACCTGATCGCGCTCAAGCTCAAGCATGTACGCTATATCCCGTCCAAATCCGATCCTGTCGCTGTCAAGCCGCCCAATACTCCTCAGGCTGTGCCAGCTCAGGTAGCTGATACCGTGCCCAAAAAAGTGTATGCCAGCATCATGGATGCCAAGCGCGCACGTTTTGAAAAACTGCAAAAGCAGCGTGACGAAATTGCCCGCTGCGAAGAAAAATTCGTGCAGGCTGCCAGCGTGGTCAAAAATATCAACCGCCTGATTTTTTCCAGACCAAAGGAAACCATAGTCGAAGCAGGCAAGCTTGTCGATAGCATGTCAGAAGTGCTACTCAGCGGCAACGACACCGTCATGCACCTGATACAGCAGACTGCTGGCAATGAGGAATTGTATTTTCATACATTGAATGTCTCGGTGCTGGCGATGATGCTGGCCAATGAAATGAAATGCAGCGATGAAATGATCAAGGAAATAGGTATTGCCGCGCTGTTCCATGATTTGGGCAAGGTCAATGTGCCTGAGTATATCGTTCACAAGACCGAGCCACTGACAAGGCCTGAGCAAAATTTCTTCGAGTTGCATCCGGTATACGGGCTCGAAGTAGGTAAAAAAGCGGGCTTGTCGCCCGTGGTGCTGGACGTGATTGCCCAGCATCATGAATTCATGGACGGTAGCGGCTATCCACACCAATTGAAAGGTGACGCGATCAGCATGCACACGCGTATTGTGACCATCGCCAATGTGTACGATAATTTGTGTAACCACAATGACCCCAAACAGTCATTGACTCCGCACGAGGCCTTATCGACCATGTATGCGCACAGGCGTTCACAGTTTGATACTGCCATCATGGCTACCCTGGTCAAGAGCCTGGGTGTGTATCCACCAGGTACCCTGGTCAGATTATCTAATGAGGCCGTTGGCCTGGTCATGAATGTGAATGTAGGCAAGCCCTTGCGGCCACGCGTGCTTGTGTATGACGCTGAAATTCCCAAAGAAGATGCCATCATTCTGGATCTCGCAGAAGAAAGTAAGGAATTGTCCATCAATGCCAGCATCAGGCCAGGCTTGTTGCCAAGGGCAATTTTCAATTACCTGAACCCGCGTAAAAGGGTTAATTATTATTTTGACTCGCAATCGAAGAAAACACAGGGCGGCCCTATACCAGGCCAGAATTAGCAGAAATGACCGACGCCGGCATGTCACAGTCAGTAGCCGTTTTGAACCATGGATTACTGCGCCATATCATCAACCATAGTCGCGAAGCGATTCTGGTGGTGGATATGCAGCATATGGTATTGGTCGATGCCAACCAGCTTGCCTGCCTGATGCTGGCCTATACCCGGGATGAATTGCTGGGTTCGCCACTGGCAAATATAGAGTGCTCCTTGCAGGATGTATTCTTTTGGGAGGCCTTGCGGGCAGATGCGCAGGCTGAGGGTAGGGCTGTTGCCGAAAGCGAATGGATCAACCGCCATGGTGTTTCTTTTCCGGTAGAAAAACGCGTCTCGACTTTTGCTGATAGTGGCAAAGAGTTTTTTATCATCCATGCCGAAGACATTACCCACAGGCGCGAATTGGTCGATGGACATGTGCACCTGGTGGCACAATTGCAAAGCTCCCTCGATGCCACCGCTGAGGGTATCTTGTCGATAGACTTGAATGGCAATGTGGTGAACATCAACCAGCGCTTTTCTTCCATGTGGCAATTGAGGGATGAATTGCTGGCGTCGCGTGATGAAGTGCAGATGTTTGCCCATCTCAAGCATGCCTTGCAAGACGCCGACGGTTTTTTTGCCAGCCTCGAAAAAATCAAGGATGACCCCAATCTGGAAACCGAAGATCTGATGACCCTGAAAGACGGGCGTTATTTTATCTGTGTGTCCAAGCCAGAATTCATGCGCGACAGGCGGGTAGGGCGGGTTTTCAGTGTGCGCGATATTACACAGATGAAAGAAGCAGAGTGCAGTCTGGTGGCAGCCAGGGATGCAGCTGAGCGCGCCAGCAAGGAAAAATCACGCATGCTGGAAGCGCTGCTGATCAGTGAGTCACGCCTGCGCCGCCTCGTCAATTCCAGCCTCATCGGCATCATGCAGGGCAACCTCAGTGGCCGGCTTACCGAAGCCAATGATGTCTTGCTACAACTGGCGGGTGTGCAAAGGCGGGAGTTTGTCGAGTCTGGCATGAGCTGGCTGGAAAGAACCACAGAAGAAAGCCACACACTGCACCAGAATGCCATGGCAGAAATACGTCAGCATGGTCAGGCCAGGCCCTATGAAGGTGAACTGATACGCAAGGATGGCCAGCGTATTCCCGTCATGGTGGGGCTGGCGCAACTCGAAGGTTCACTGGAAGAGTGGGTGGGTTTCGTGCTGGACCTGACTGAGCAGCGCAAGGCTGACCGCATCAAGTCTGAATTCATTTCCGTCGTCAGCCATGAATTGCGTACCCCGCTGACGTCAATACGCGGTGCACTGGGTTTACTGGAAAGCGGCGTCGCCGGTGAGCTCACCGCCAAGACCATGCAACTCATCAAGGTCGCGCACAGGAATTGCCAGCGCCTCGGTGTGCTGGTCAATGACATCCTGGACATGGAAAAACTGGCCTCTGGCAAAATGGTCATCAATATAGAGCGCTTCGACCTCGTAGCCGTAACCAGGCAGGCAATAGAAGCCAATGCCGGTTATGCCCAGGCCCTGAATGTACGCTACTGCTTCACTGGTCACCCGGAAAACGCCTGGGCCATGGGCGACAATGTACGCGTCATGCAGGTATTTGCCAATTTGCTGTCGAACGCCGCCAAGTTTTCCCCGAATGGGGCTGAAGTGCAAATCCGCATTACCGACAATGCCGGTATTTATAAGGTCGAGGTTGAAGATCATGGGCAAGGCATACCCGAGACCTTCAGGGATCAGGTGTTCAAGAAATTTGCCCAGGCAGACGGCACCAATACCCGACAGCAAGGCGGTACCGGCCTGGGTTTGAATATCACCAAGACCTTCGTCGAAAAAATGGGTGGTGAAATCGGCTTTGAAACGGACGAGGGCAAGGGCAGCATATTCTGGTTTACGCTGCTTGCCTCCGCTCACCGCCGCCATGACAGATAGTCGCCAGACTTGATATTCTGGTATTACTCCTTATCTCCTCATTGCATAGACTCTGCCTGCTCATCGGTATATTCAGGGCAAGGTTTTAGCTAATTGGGTGGTAGTTAAAATCTATTGGATATTTAAAATCCATAGTGATATGCTTCTTACCGTTGTGGACATATTGTCCACCTTGTTACGTCATCAGGAGAATTTAATGAAAACTGTAGGTCAAAAACTCGACGCATTCAAAGTTCCAGCAGCCAAGCCAGGATTCAATCATCATGAAGAAAACGGCGTCTCCGCATTTGAAGACATTACCGAGGCTTCTTTCCCAGGTAAATGGAAAATCATTTATTTCTACCCAAAAGATTTCACATTTGTATGCCCAACTGAAATCGTTGAATTTGCCAAACTGACTAACGACTTCGCTGACCGCGATGCTATTCTGTTGGGCGGCTCTACCGATAACGAATTCTGCAAACTGGCATGGCGCCGTGAACACAAAGACCTGGACAAACTGAACCACTATGCGTTCGGCGATGCAACAGGCTCTTTGGTTGATATGCTGGGTGTACGTGATGTTAACGCCGGTGTTGCACTGCGCGCCACTTTCATTGTTGATCCTGACAATGTCATTCAACACGTTTCTGTCAACAACCTCAATGTTGGCCGTAACCCGACAGAAATCCTGCGTATTCTGGATGGTCTGCAAACAGACGAACTGTGCCCATGCAACCGTACAGTAGGCGGCGCAACTCTGTAATTCAGAGAGCGCATGCGGTAGATGTAGAATAAACCCGCTACGGCGGGTTTTAAAACCACTTTTTGATAGGTAAATACTATGGAATTCTTGAATTTAATTAAAAGTCGTATCCCTGATTACGCCAAGGATATCCGTCTGAACATCGATGGCACAATTGCTCGCTCCAGCCTCGAAGGCAATGATGCGGTAGGCGTGGCACTGGCGGCAGCTTTTGCTGCAAAAAGCACAGTGATCATTGAAGCCATCAAATCCAGTGGCGCAATCACCCCAGAAGAAATCAATGCAGCGCTGACAGCAGCGGCTTTGATGGGCATGAACAATGTCTGGTACCCATATGTAGAAATGGCAGACGATGCCGACCTGAAAACCCAGGCTGCCCAATTGCGCATGAATGCCTATGCAACCAATGGCGGTGTTGATAAACGCCGTTTCGAGATGTATGCCTTGTCGGCTTCCATCATCGGTAAATGCCATTTCTGTGTGAAATCGCATTTTGAATTGTTGAAGAAAGAAGGCATGTCGACCACGCAGTTGCGCGATGTGGGTCGTATTGCCGCTGTTGTGAATGCAGCTGCGCAGGTTATTTCTGCTGAGGCTGTATAAAGCTTTAAAACGATACCAGGGCGATAGCTGTGCTGTACAGCATCGCTTCTGGCTCGCCCTTTCAATTAAAATTGTGGACATTGGCAAAGATCAGTTTTGTGCCAATAATATCTTGTTTGCTTGCAGACAACGCGCTGGGTTGGTTGGTATGAGGAATGGATTCTGTCACCATAAGGCGATCACAAGATTCATTGCTTCAGAAACGCCCTGGCCTAGCGGACCGGTTCTTCACTACTGCTTGTTCTCGTGCGTGCTCAGGGAGTAGATTACCCTTCAGCGATACGGTTCCAAATCTGGTAGCTTGGTCGACTGATTCCTTCTGAAATAACCGGGGCGTTCTATGTCACGCGGCTTGCTGCCCTTGGAATCGTTGAGGCGCGACTCCTCACTGTATGACTAATTTCACCCTATTCACACCGACCTGAACTCCTTATTCTTTCGATATGGCATATGTTCATTTCGAATTTTTTCTTGCCTACCGTTTTTCAAATTGAATAAGGAAATCAAGATGCCCAAGTCGGTCGCTGTATTTATTATTGCTTTGTCTTTCGCTCCTGCTTTTGCAGGCAACTCGTCAGCACCCGAATCGGCTTCAGCTATGGCTTCACGAAATGCTTCGGCCAAGCCTGCAAAAGTCAAGAAACCTAAAAAGTCAACTGATAGTGCAATGGCCTCTGGGGAAGCTTCCGTGCCCGAGCACAAATGAGCCTGAAGGTGGGCTAGAGATGCCGGATTGAGATATATCTGAACAAGATATATTGGAACAATATATAGAGAAACCAAGCAATAGACTGCAGCACGAGGTGTGGCATTGATTTGACAGGCGTGGAATGTCGGACTGCATAGACTATATGAAACGCAGTAAAAAACCCTTGCTGCGCTAACTTTAATTGAATTTACAGGAAAGAATATGAGAACATTTTTAGTTGCCAGCCTGATTTTGTCATTGAGCGGTGCAGTTTTCGCGGCTGACTCATCCGCCCAGCAAGATAAGGCAAAAGCATGCAAGGCCCAAGCGGCAGGTAAGTCAGGAGACGAATTGAAAACCTTCATGAAGCAATGCATGAGTGCGGGTGTCGATACTGCGGCTGTGAAATCGGAAAGTCAGGACAAGGTAAAAAGCTGTCAAGCTGGGGCAAGCGGCAAAACGGGTGCTGAGCTGAAAGCGTATCTGAAGCAATGTTCTGGTAAATAATAGCTAGTTTTAATCGAGAAAAACGCCATCCTAGCGGTGGTGTTTTTTTTCGACTGTCGGAAATTACTAGAACTCATTTCATAAATAGGGATGAGTGCGAACAAGACGATTTGGGATGCAGTGCAAGGCGTGACGCGCAGCTAAGGCGTCCGCCTTCGCAAGCGGCACAACGCAGCAATGCGCCCAAATCGTTAGTTCCCGAAGGGTTTGCCTCATGACGTGTACCAGATAACATAGAATTTATTTTCGATGATGCAAGCATTAACTGCCGTGTCCGCATTGCCATTTCGCGTTATGAGGAAAACGCACCTCATTCATATTTATGAAATGAGTTCTACTAGTTCATACGTCGAACCTCGAAGTTTTTGGATGAGCTACACGCGTTTGTCAGAGCGCATCAATCATTCGTTTTGTGTTGACCATTGCGGGGGGCGGGCTTTTTCCTGACACTGAAAGATTCACTGGTCTTGTTTAATTAAATGCGTAAATGACTCATTGAGCTATAAGAGGAAAGTGGAAGGAGTATGACTAATTTCACCCTTCCCAGATCGTTGCCAAATATGTATTCTGGTTTTTGCAAATGAGCTGTGACGCGTGCCGCTTACGCGACCATCAATTAACCGACACATGCGCTAACAAACTTCTAACCGAATACGCACTTCAACATACCAACAAAGGTTCCTAATGGCAAACACAGCAGCAGACATCCAAAAGCTTTACATCGCCTACTTCAACCGTCCTGCAGATCCAAATGGTCTGGCTTACTGGATGGCACAAGGCCTGACACTGAACCAAATCGCCGACAGCTTCTCCAAACAAGCAGAATACGCCACCGTATTCGCTGGTAAAACAACAGAAGACACCGTCAACACCATCTACAACAACCTGTTCGGCCACAAAGCTGACGTAG